>CAZPII010000130.1:0-5172 GCA_964586485.1 uncultured Atribacterota bacterium
TTATCCCGGGATCTTTATATTCATCAACCCCTATAAACAAAGCTCGATATTCTGTTTGGGTTAACAGTTCAAAGTGTAAAGATGTCAATTGATTTTTAAAGATATCAACATTTTCCTCTAGACTTATAGATGAATCTTCCAACGTTAATTCAAGCAAATAAGAACCGGGAGAAAGATTAGGAATAAGAGAAGGTGTAACTTCCCCGGAAAAATCACCATCTAGATAGATTGCTGCTCCGGAAGGATCGCTGGTGATATACAGAGAGCCGGAAGGAATAAACAAACATCCGGTTATTAGAAAAAAACTAATTAATAACATAAATAAAGTAAATATAATAGAAATAGAACTGTTTTTTACAAACATCTTCAACCTCTTTTAATTTGTAATTCTTTCACATATTTAACAGTAAATATCGCACCCGTAAAGCGGATGGCTTTTAGAACCCCTAAAAGAGGGTTAATATTTCTAAGTAATATAACTATTTGGATTTCGGGTGAAAAATGACTATATGGCTTATCTTGGTATTTTTATGGTAAAAACCTTTATTTAACCATTACCACCTTCTAAGAAGGTGGTAATGGTTAAATAAATCCGATTATGGATTAATATGTCTGGCTAATACTTGAAAACTAATCGCAATCAAAATCAAACCTCCGGCTAACTCAGCATAGTTTTTCATAACACAACCTAATATTTTCCCTATTTTAACGCCGAGTAAAGAAAAAAGCAAAGTAATAATCCCGATTCTTATAACAACCATTATAATATCTATTTCCAAAATGGAGATACTTACACCAGCAATAAAGGCATCAATGCTGGTAGCAATTGCCAAAAGAAGCAGCACCGAGGTTTTACTAAAATCGATAGGTTTACAGGCTTCTTTGTTCTGAAAAGATTCGTAAAGCATCTTTCCACCAATAGCAAATAAAAGAACAAAAGCAATCCAATGATCATATCGTGCCATATAGGTAGTTATACTCTGACCTAACCACCATCCAAGCAATGGCATTAACATCTGAAACCCGGCAAAAAAGAAAGCTATCTTTAGTCCGTAAATAAAACTGCCAGTGCCAGTAGTTGATAGAATGCCTCCGGTAATTGAAACCGCAAATGCATCCATAGCCAGGCCGATTGCTAAAAATATGGTAGATAGAAATGACATCAATTTCCTCTATATATTCCGGATATTATTTATTTCCTTATTGTGAAATACGGACGGAGATCATTCACTATAAAATTCTTGCTTGTCCAAACACAAGTTGATTGTAGCAAATAATCAGCAGGAGGTCCACTTTAGTTTTAAGAAATTTGGGACATTATACAATTATGATATACTAATAAATATCGCACCCGTTTAGCGGGTGGCTTTAGGAACCTCTAAAAGAGGTGTGTCTTTTTCTTTGTTACTTGTTTTTTCTTATGTTTCAACTGAATATTTTTAAACAATATAATTGCCTGATAATTGCCTGCCCTGGACTTCGGGTGAAGAATTATCATAAGGCTTAGCTTGATCTTTTAATTGCAAAACCTTTATTTAACTATACAGGAAAGGGGTTAATATATGAATTGGATTTTATTTCTTATAGGGAGAAATTGGGCTCAACGAGTTATTATCCTGGGAGCTATTGTTTTATATGTATATTTACTCTTGAGCAAGCCAGAGGTAGCCAAAAAAGGTTTTACAGGTGCGCTGAGCTCTTTTTTTGGTCTTTTACCGTTAATTTTTGCAGCACTTCTTATTGCTCAGGCAATCAATCTCTTATTGCCTGATGAATTAATTATGAACTGGTTTGGCAAAGAAAGTGGCATAAGGGGAATTGTAACTGGAGGGCTTTTGGCCGGAATGTTGCAGGGTGGACCTTATGCGGTATACCCTATTATTCAATCTCTATTTCAAAAAGGTGCTCATATAAGTATTACTGTAACTATGCTTATTGGCTATGGAGTAATTGGACTTGGACGTATTGCCTATGATTTTATTTTTTTTGAACCACAAATCATCGCTTTAAGATTGCTATTTGCTATTCCCATAACTATCATTTCCGGAATTATCTTATATTTTATTCTTTGAATTTAATATAGATCTGAAAAATTTATTAGGTACTCTTGCCTTAAATATTAGTATTCTGCATTGAGTTGAAACCAGCAAATAAATCTTACTCATTATATTTGGACTCGATACCGTATACTCGATACTGAATACTGTTCTATCTCCCCATTTTTCGGGAAAAGACATAGATAAACATTGCCATCAATATGGCTCCTAAAATTGCTTCAATAGAAGCCAGTAATCTAAAACTGGGTTTTGGAGCAATGTCACCAAAGCCAAGGGTGGTAAAAGTAACAATACTAAAATAAAGGTAATCCCAGAATGTCTCGGCATGAGAAAGATTTGTTGAATTTATTATCAAACCTTCCCCTTTAAAAAACATGAATGCAAAACCCATAATTACTATAAACCACCAACCCAAAACTCTACTGGGTCGCTCTCCAAAGCCGGAGGTAATATTTAAAAGATGATTAAAAAGCCATTTGCTGTAGTTCTTTCTACTGCAGATACAATTAGTCTCCATTAGTTTTTCCCGATAATAATATTCACCGGCAACTTCATACATTCCTTCCTTGTTAAAATAATTTTTCAAATTCATATAAACATCCCTGGCAATGGCATGTTTTTTATTCCTTTCCTGGATAATAATACGATCCAGCACATTTTGAGAATTTTTCAGGGTAGAACCATCCAGCTTGGTTTGATATAAATTTACATTTCGCAAATTTACTTTTTCATCAAAATCTGCTTCTCTTAAATTGGCTCTCACCAGGCTGGCACCTGTTAAATCACAACCTATTAATGAAGCAAAACGAAAATTGGTACCAATAAGAATAGCCCCTTTTAGATTTGCTTCCATCAGTTCAGCCCTTTGTAAAGAAGCTTTAATCAATATGGTTCTCTCTAGATCTGCCTCCATTAAATTTGCTTCCTGCATCTGTGCATAATCCATATTTGCTTTTCTAAAATTTACTTTAACTAAGATAGCTTTTTGTAGCTTGGCTTCCATCAGTCTACTTCCCTGAAAATTTGCTCCGGTAAGAACGGCTCCTCTTAGATTGGCCTCACTTAAAGCAGCTTTTTGAAAATTAGCCTTTTTCATTAAACTGGATAACTTTAATCCGCTTAAATTAAAGCCCCGCAAATCAGCTTCAGACCAATCCATGCCGACTTCTATCTGTTCCGCTTCTCCGGTTAAATCTTTATCTTCTTTATGTTTTTCTAACAATTCTTTTACTTTTTTTTCCATAATTTCTTCCAACTATACAATATGAATTGACCAATAAACCTTGATCCAGAAAAATTAAACAATTATCTAATTTCACAATTTGCCTGTTTATGTATAAATAATCCTGCTATAAATGAAATAAACTTCTGCACCTACCCAAGAATTGCTCTCTATGATATGATAGCAAATAATAATAAATTTATTATTCCAAAAACCATTGTTTATCTATTTCGAGATTATATGACATCAAAAAATAATAACAAAAAACAATTGAATAATAAAAAATCCAAACAAAAAAATCGTTTTACCAGTCAAAATTTTAAACCTAATATACCCAAAAAAAGTCAAATATCATTATTAAACTTTTTTCTTGTCCCTCTTTTAATTGTAATGATTTATTATTTTTTCCAATATAGTAATGTAGATAAAATTTTAATTACTGCAATTATTGCTCTGGTGGGTATTGCTATTGAAATGTTCAGCCATATATTCACTTATATGCTGGCACTAATCCAATCTATTCCTTATATTGGTCCAATGTTTGCTAAAGTAATTGCCTGGCCAATTTTTGTGACACTAAACGTGATGGCATATTTTGTTTCTCTACTTGTTATTCGTTTTAAAGGAATAGCAATGGTCAAGGATGCCAGAATTCTAACTACTATTTTTTTAATCGGACTTTTAGTCGGCTTTATCCTGGGACGATTATTCTGAACTAAAATTAAGAGATTTCAAATGCTCCATACCATTGTTCTCGATAAATATACAGGCATTTTGTAAAGCATTTTTAATTGCTATAGCCTTAGACCTTCCATGACATATAAAACACAATCCATTCACTCCCAATAACGGTGCACCACCATAGGTTTTATAATCTCTTTTTATAGCATATTCATATAGTTTTTCTTTTAATAGTTCGGTTGTCTGATCCTTCGGCAGCTTATCCAGAATGCTTACGCTAAAATCAGTCATAAACATCTTAGCCAGTCCTTCAACTGTTTTCAGGAAAATATTACCTATAAATCCATCACATACAATCACATCAGCTAACCCCAAAAATATTCCTCTACCTTCAATATTCCCTACAAAATTAAGGTCATCTCTTTTGGAAAGCAATTCGTAAGTTTCTCTACTGACGCGATTACCTTTAGTTTTTTCTTCTCCAATATTCAACAAGGCTACTTCAGGATTCTTGACTTGGAGTTCAGCTCTAGCATAAGCAGAACCCATAAGAGCAAAATGAAGTAAGTGTACTGGTTTACAATCAACGTTAGCTCCCATATCCAGGATAATCTTTTTGCCTTTCAATGTAGGAATAACAGCCGCAATAGCCGGACGCTTGATATTATTAATGCATCCCAGCTTAAAAAGGGCTGCCGCCATCACTGCCCCACTATTACCGGCTGAGATAAATGCCTCTGTTTCTCCATTTTTAAGTAAATCCATACCAATCATAATCGGAGAATTTTTCTTGCCCCTAATAACTTCAGTTGGCAAGGTATCGCCATTAATTATATCAGTACAATCAACTGTACGGACCCTTTCTTTTTTAAAAGGATATTTTTTAAATCCGTCTTCTATTATTCTTTTTTCACCTAATAATGTTATATCACAATCATGTTCTTGTAAGAAAGATGAAGCGCCCTTTAAAGTTTCTTCAGGGCTATAATCTCCTCCCATAACATCTAAAGAAATATTCAAACTCAATCCCCCCTTATTAATGCTTGCAACAACATATAAAATAATTATGTAATACCTATAGTATAATATTATAATGATTGTAACCATTTTTATCAAAAAAAGATAGATTTATTACAACAAAAACTAATCTTTAGCATTAATTATTTGAAGAGGGTATAGAAAATAATATTTGCATTTGGCTTTCATAGAAGG
>CAZPII010000131.1:0-1722 GCA_964586485.1 uncultured Atribacterota bacterium
ATCGAGGAGTAAAATGAAATTATTAATGATTTATGCAGATGAATTTACTTATCAAACAAGAAGCAAAACCTTAGAAATAGTGGAAGAATATCAGGAAAGTAAGCAAATAAAAAATGCCCTGGTTGGATTCATTCAAGTAGAAAAAGAAGACGAAGAACAGAAAGAGAAAGTTGAGACCAAGCTTGTTAAGAATTTAAAATGGGCTGCCCAAAAAAATAATACTAATAAAATCGTTTTACATTCTTTTGCCCATTTATCCTTAAGTAAAGGAGATCCGGAGCTTACCATAAAATTATTTGATAGTGCTGAAAAAAGATTAACAGATGTAAATTATTGGGTTTACCAAACTCCTTTTGGTTATTTTCTAGATCTTGATTTAAAAGCACCAGGCAGATCGTTGGCCAGGGTTTTTAAAGAATTTTAAATTATTCAGTATATTAACCGAGAATAACGTTTGTTGGATATAAAGACAGATGTAAAGCATTCCTTTTAATTTAGTTATACTTTCACGGATACCTGAAAGCCTTCTGCGAAGAAGGGCGTAATGTTTGATTATAAAAGATTATTATCATCTACCAGTGCATATGTAAGATATAATGCAGGGCTAATTATTAATAAAAACCACTATAGTTATTTAATTGATGATAGAAATATCTCCATTAGCAGTTGAGAAAGAATAAACGGAGTCAACGATATGGGATTGGTTTTACATGTACTGATAATTTTATTCCTAATCATACTTATTTTTTTCGCTATGATCATTTTTATACCTATAGGCTATTCTATTGAAGGAATAAAAGAAGAACACTATTTTTTTACTCTTAGAATCAGCTGGTTATGGAAGATTATCAATATTATTGGGAATAAAGAGGAGAATAAAAAAATTGACTTTTTTCTGGTAATTTTTGGTTTTCGTATTCCTCTCCATTATAGTAAAAAGGCAAAGAAAGGAACTAAGAAAAAGGAGATCAAAAAGCAGGAAAAAACAAAAAAGAAAAGAAAGAAAGAATTTAGCAAGTATTTTGGTTTTTTCCAGCGGCCTCTACTAGACAAATCATTCCAATTGGTAAAAAAGGTACTCGGACATGTAATGCCTAAAAAATATTACTTACATCTCATCTATGGGTTTGAAGATCCTGCTGATACTGGTATGCTGACCGGTCTTTTTTTTATTTTATTTCCAAATATTTCTAATAGTGATATGATAAAAATATATCCGGTATTTAACGAAGAGTTAATTCAAGGGGAGATAAGCATCAACGGAAGAATTATTATAGTTGTTATAATTTATTATTTTCTCCAGTTTTACTTCACCGAAGGGATTCGGCAAACGATAAGAAAAATTAGAAATAGATAAAAATCAGGAGGTATAAAGGAAATGAATGAAGCATTAAACAAAGGATTAGAATCTTTATTTGAAAAATTACAGGAATTCTTAACTTCTAGAACGATAATCGGCAAGGAAATCCAGGTAGGGGATACCACCCTGATCCCGGTTATTGAACTTACCTTTGGGATGGGCTCAGGTTCCGGTGGTGGAATGGATGAAAAGAAACAGCAGGGTTCCGGCGAAGGTGTGGGGTTTGGAGCAAAAGCCAGGCCTTCGGCAATAATAGTGATACAGAAAGGTCAAGTGCAATTGCTCCCACTGGGTAAGCCTGGTGCACTGGAAAAGATAATGGAAAAGATTCCGGATATTATCGATAAGATACCTAAAGATGG
>CAZPII010000131.1:1732-5127 GCA_964586485.1 uncultured Atribacterota bacterium
GAGGAAGTAAAAATAAAGAGAAAAAATAAATATTGGTTCTTTATTCTTTACCGGTCAGCAGCATATTGTGACTTTATTATTACAGAATCCCGATTTAAAGGTTAAAATTCAGGGTCATACCGATAATTTAGGAGAGGCAGAATATAATTTGACCTTATCAGAAAAAAGAGCAAATACCGTTTTTCAATACCTCCAGTTATTTGGTATTACCACAGAAAGACTACAGGCGAAAGGATATGGTGAAACTCAGCCGGTATCCTCTAATGATACTGAAGAGGGCAGGGCAAAAAATCGCCGGGTAGAACTGGTTAGAATGTGAATTACCAATAATCCTATAATTTAATTTTTCAACTTCCAGCCCCTCGGCATCAAGCCGAGGGGTGTCGTTTTTTAAAATATTTTTTCAAAAAATTAAGATTATGATATATAATCAAAAGGGCATAGCTATGACAAAATATTATATGCACTATATGGTGTTAAAAAGTTTTTGTATGAGGAATAAGAAGAATATTTTAAATTGCAAATGATGCAAAGGAACTTTAATGGATATGCAAAATAACCAATCTAATAGTTTAACTTTAGCGCAAATCATAACAGTAATATCTTTAGCTTTAGGTTTACTTTTTGATTATTTTTTCTATGATAAATTGCCTGGTATTTCGTTTCCTGTGTATGTTGTTTTAAAACCTGTCAAAGGACCGTCCCCTGACAGGTTTCTTAATTAATGGAGGATAAAAAATGCGAAAAATTACTATAGGGTCTATGTATAAAATTGTCTTAATATTTATTATTATAAAGCAATTTTTTGTTCAACCTGTCAGTATGAGGTATTTATTTACTCAACCTATTATTTTAAAAACATTTGCTTATAATATTTTTATAGAATTTGCAGCATTTGTATTATTGTCGCTGGCATTAATTGCAGTTTCAGGGATTTTTGGTAATAGGTTTATTAGATAAAATTTATATTTAAGAGGACAGCCATATTTCTTTGATATATGGAATACTCTTTGGTTAGTGGCATGAGGAGTCATCTAATATGTTTGGTAATCCAAAAAGATTTATAAGTAAAGTAACCCTTCTACTAATTATTTTATTTTTTATTTCTCCGGTTCATTCTCAGGACCAGAGCATTGATCAAATAATTGATGGGGACACATTTCTTTTGGAGAATGGAGAAATTGTTCGCATGCTGGGAATCGATGCTCCGGAAAGAGGGCAGCCAGGATATGATATATCAAGATGGTTTTTGTATTATGTAACAGAAGGGGAGAATATAAGACTGGAGAGAGATGAGAAGGAGACAGATAAGGATGATTACGGAAGACTTTTGCGCTATGTCTTTCTGGAAAAAAATCAAAAAATGATTAATGAATTGATGCTTTATTTAGGTCTGGCTGATTTTCGTTATCTTTCACGAGAAGCAAAATATTTTCATGAATTAGAGAAGGCAGCTAAAGAAGCTGAAGAAAAGAAGCATGGTTTGTGGATTTTTAACGTTTTTCCGCCTAGCCAGATAGAGATGGAAGATGATAGTGATTCAACTATCCCCTGGTATGAGGCTAAGGAACATATTGATCAGGTAGTAACTGTAGAAGGATTAATTGTCAGGACTTATGATTCCGGGAAAGTCTGTTTTCTGAATTTTCATCCGGATTGGCAGAATACCCTCAATATAGTTATCTTTTCTGAAAATTATCACTTATTCCCTGAACCTCCGGCAGAACTTTTTTATGATAAAAGAATTCGGGTTATTGGTCTTGTTCAATTACACCAGGGTATGCCTCAAATTATTATAAAGTCTCTACAACAGATTAAAATAATTGATGATAATAATTAATTAGAGTATATCAGGAGCCGGTAGAAAGATGATACAATATAAGTAACTTAAAATTTACTTTTTAAATGGGTACATGCAGTTTTTGAACAGAATATAGGGCTTACCTCTCTTATTTTTAAAAATATAACTAATTAAATAAAGGATTCTATATGCCTCATGGTTTAAATAATGAAAATCTACAATTAACAACAAAAAAAATAATTCTAATTGGTATAATTCTGTTAGTTGTTTTAAATTTTACCGATATTGTTAATCTCGTTAAATATTTATTTGGAATCATTTCTCCTTTATTGCTTGGTGCAGGAATTGCTTTTATTCTCAATATATTGGTTTCTCAATATGAAAAAATATATTTTCCTCAGAGTAATAACCATATAATAATAAAAACACGCAGGATTATAGGTATATTTTTATCAATTTTGACCGTCATGCTGGTTATATTATTTTTACTATATATCGTCATTCCGCAAATTAGCCGATTAATTCGTTTGCTTTCTACTGAATTTCCTGTAATATATGAAAATGCAGTTGAGTGGATAATTGAACATTCTAAGGAATATCCTATGATAAGGCAGAGGTTAGAAGAACTTGATATAAATGGAGAAGCAGCAATTAATAGGACTCTGGAAATAATCAATAGTTGGGCTTTTGGCTCAGTTTCTTTTATAGGTATCGTATTTAATAAAATAATAGAATTAGTTTTGGCTATTGTTTTCAGTATTTATATTCTATTTGACAAGGAAATTCTAAAAGGTAATTTCAACAAATTAGTCAATGCTTATCTAAGCAAAGAAAAAAGAAAGTATTTATCAAAGGTTATTCAAACAGTAGATGAGACATTTACAAATTTTTTTCTTGGGCAGTTTAAAGAGGCTGTTATTTTAGGTTTGTTATGTACCATTGGTATGCTAATTTTAGGTTTACCTTATGCAACAACTATCGGATCTGTTGTTGGACTGACTGCATTGATTCCAATAGTGGGAGCTTACTTAGGTGCTATTGTGGGGTTTTTGCTAATTTTAATAGTTGACCTGTTTAAGGCAATCTTGTTTCTTGTTTTTATTTTTATTTTGCAACAAGTTGAAGGGAATTTTATTTATCCAAAAGTATTGGGGAATAATATTGGTCTTCCCAGCATATGGGTATTTGCTGCCATAATTGTCGGAGGTGGCTTTATGGGAATCATAGGTATTATATTGGGAGTACCAATAGCAGCGACAATTTACAAGTTACTGGGGAAATCAATAAATTAAAACTAAATAAATTCCTCTTAGTTTTTTTAATAACACGAATCTTCAAATATAATAATTTTATTTTAATTTCGACAAATCTGTTATTATAATATTATAGAGAAAGAATATGACTCCAACTTAAAGATTATAGGTATTTATGCATAAAAAGAAATTTCTAACAATTATTATAATTATAATTGCCTTGGGAATATTTTCCTGGTTATATCTATTTAATCCCAAAATCTCAAATAAAGCGGATGATAATGCTTTTGTCTTTGTTTGCCCCTCAGGAAGAGAAATAAAAATTATTTACGATGATGAAA
>CAZPII010000132.1:0-5100 GCA_964586485.1 uncultured Atribacterota bacterium
CGATAAGATTAGAAAGAACACCTCTCACCAATTGAAGAGAAAAGGCAATAATTGAGTCCGGATCATTGTATTGCATGATATCTTCCATTTGAAATGTATAACCGCTTGCTTCATCCACATTAATATGGACTAAATCAACCTGAAACAGGATTTTGAGTGCCAATTCTCTGGATATTCTTCTGTTTCCCATCATTTCCTCAATTTTTTATTTTCAAATTATGCTTTTATATTATTAAAATATTTTTACAAACATTTCCTGAGTGACTAATTGGGTCTCATTGCGATATTTTTTGGGATAGTTGATTCCCTGAATATGTACATTGATTTTATCAATATCAAGATGAGTAACATCTTTTAATACTTCTTTTACTCTTGCCTGAATTTCCCAGGTTAAATCAGGAATTCTTATGCCGTAATTAATAATTAAAAAAAGATTTATGATAATAGAATCCGGTTTAATTTCGATTTTTATTTCTTTAGATATGCTTTCTTGTTGCTCCTGGACTCCTTTTGTAAATCTATTACTTATTTCCTTTAAAACATTTTTCTTTGGTCCAACAACACCCTTCATATCCCGTAAAACGAGATGAATCAATGTTTCGATGGTTATTTTGGAAATATTAATATTTCCGTTTTTCGTATAAATTGTTGCTAATTCCATGAAACTTCCTGCCATGAGATTATAATTTATCTCATTATTTTAATATCGTTTCTTTACTGTACTCTTTCCTGGTATTTTTTATCTTTAGTAGTAACTTTAATAATATCCCCTTCTTTAATAAAAAGAGGAACCTGCACCTCGGCACCTGTTTCCAGTGTAGCTGGTTTTAGGGCACCTGATACCGTATTTCCTTTGACTCCCGGCATTGTCTTGACCACTTTCAGGGCAATACTTGCCGGAAGTTCTAAGCCGATTACCCTGTCTTTCCAGAAGGCAATTTCTATATCATTTCCTTCTTTTAGCAAATCGGCATAATCTCCAATTTGTTCCTGGTTAATAGGTATCTGTTCATAGTTGTCTTTATCCATAAAATAATAATGATGTCCGTCATTATAGATATATTGCATATTTTTACGATCAATAATTGCCTGTTCAACTTTTTCACCGGCTCTGAAAGTTTTATCAATGACTGCACCGGTTTGATAGTTTTTTAATTTTGTCCTGACAAAGGCACCTCCCTTGCCCGGTTTTACATGTTGAAATTCAATTATTGTATATAATTCCTGATCTAATTCTATGCTTAATCCGTTTTTGAAATCACTTGTAGATATCAAGTTTGTTCCCCCTTCAGTTATTCAATGTTATCAGCTTTACCGAATTTTCAAAAAATCCGGCAATTATTTATTTTTTAATTTTTATATTATAAAAGGACTTTTTGATTATATCACATAATAGTAAATATTTTTTATCAATATTCTGTAATTGGATATTTCATAATCGTTTTAGTCAACAAACTGCCTGCATAATTGGTTTACCTCATGTAGTACTTCTTCTTTAATGTGGGCATTATCTATATTGCTTAATACTCGATTAATCAATTCGGCAATAATAACCATTTCTCCTTCTTTCATTCCCCGTGTAGTCATAGCAGGAGTACCTATACGGATTCCGCTGGTTACCATCGGCGGCTGGGTGTCAAAAGGAACAGCATTCTTGTTTACGGTAATACCAGAAATTTCAAGAGCTTTTTCTGCTTGTTTGCCGGTAAGCCCCTTGTTTCTAAGATCAATTAACATTAAATGGTTATCCGTTCCACCGGAAACCAACTGATAATCCATTTCCATCAACTTTTCGGCAAGAGCAGTGGCATTCTTTTTGATTTGTTTCTGATATGATATAAACTCACTTTCCATTGCCTCTTTAAAGCAGACTGCTTTTGCAGCAATTACATGCATTAACGGGCCACCTTGAATGCCGGGGAAAATGCTTTTATCAACCTTTTTTGCCAAATCCTGCTGACAGAGAATCAATCCACCCCTTGGTCCTCTCAAAGTTTTATGGGTAGTAGTTGTAACAAAATGGCAGGCGGGTATTGGATTTAGATGTTCACCAGCTACAATCAAACCGGCAACATGTGCTACATCAGCCATAAGATAGGCACCTACTTCATCGGCTATTTCGCGAAACTTTTTAAACTCTATTTCTCGGGGATAAGCACTGGCTCCGGCTACAATCATTTTGGGTTTATTTTTTTTGGCCAAATCCAACAGTTGAGTATAATCTATACGCCCGGTTTCTTTGTCTACGCCATAGGGAATAACTTGATATAATTTACCGGAAAAATTAACCGGGCTTCCATGGGTTAAATGACCTCCGTGAGCAAGATTCATTGATAAAATGGTGTCACCGGGTTCCAGCACACTAAAATAAACAGCCATATTTGCCTGAGATCCTGAATGAGGCTGAACATTAGCATGTTCGGCTGAAAATATTTTTTTTGCCCTTTCAATTGCCATATTTTCAACTTCATCTATAAACTCACATCCCCCGTAATATTTTTTACCGGGATACCCTTCTGCATATTTATTAGTTAATACAGATCCCTGTGCCTCCAAAACGGCTTCACTTACAAAATTTTCCGAAGCAATTAGTTCCAGAGTATATTTCTGGCGTTCTTCCTCTTTTTTAATGAGTTGAAATATTTCCTGATCGGTTTGTTTTAAATTCAATATTCTTCCTCCTTTAATTTTTTTACCTTATTATTAAACAATATCTTTAGTATAATTAGAAAGAGACATTCCTTTAGGCAGATTGGTTAAGATATGACAACCATTTTCTGTCACTACAACTGTATCTTCAATACGGATACCACCAATTTCAGGAACATAAATACCCGGTTCTATGGTTATTACCATACCGGGTTGCAATATTGTTTGGTCATGGGGGCTAAGTCTGGGTAATTCATGAATATCCAAACCCACACCATGGCCTAATGAATGGCTGAAATAATCCCCATAACCTCTTTTTTCTATCATTTTACGAGCATAATTATCCAATTCGCAGCATTTTTTCCCTGCTTTTACTTGCAGAAGTGTTTCTATTTGAGTATCTTTGGTAATATCAAAGATCTTTTTTTGTTTTTTATTGGGATTGCCTAAAAGCAATGAACGAGTACAGTCTGAATGGTACATTTCAAAAATGCAACCAAAATCAATAATAATTAATTCATTTTCATTGATTTTCTTATCTGTGGGATTTCCATGAATTAAAGTTGTCCTTTCACCGGAAGTAACAATAATATCAAAAGCTTCTTTTTGTGCACCATTTTTTCGCATCTTATAATTAAGGTATGCAGATATATTAAGTTCAGATACTGCGCTTTTTAACAGGTTCATTGTTTGAGTAAAAGAGTGGGTAGCAATTTTAGCCGATTTTATCAACATTTCAATTTCATCAGCATCTTTAACCATACGCATTTCTTCAATAATGTTTTGAAATGGGTATAATTTTATTTTTGGGTTAATATTCCGATATTTCAGATATAAATTAACCTGAAGTGCCTCTGATTCAAATCCCAGGTCATCAATCTTGAGATCATCAATCAATCTGCGAAGTGATTTGGTTTGGGCGTCATCTTGCTTCATATCCTGTGTGATTATCCGGCAATCAGAGATTTCCCGGTTTGCCTGTTCGGTATAACGGGAATCTGTAATGAGGTAATTTTGTTCAGGGGTAGAAAGCAAAATACCTTCCCCGGTAAATCCTGTCAGATAAAAGATGTTTTTTTGATTGGTTACCAAAAAAGCAGATGGGCTTTGCTTGCTTTTTTCAATTTTCAGCCAGAGATTTTTTACTCTTTGTTTTATCAAGGTACATTTTCCTTTCGCCAAAGCTTTTGGCAGATGGTAATCTAATTAAATGTTTCTTTTAGAATATTATACCGAGATACTTTTAACATTTGCAAACTTAATTACAAAAAAATAAACATTGCACCCGCATAGCGGGTGGTTTTAAAAACTCCCTGAAAGAGGTGTGCCTTTTTCTTACTAGCTATTTTTATACTCACTATTCTTCTTTTGATATTTTATTATCTATTTTTTCACCTTTTAACTGATATGGATATGCTTTGGTAATTTTAACATCAATCCATTCCCCAATATCCTGCCGATTTCCCTTAAAAACCAAAATGTCTCCATCTATTTCCGGGGCTTCAGCATAGGAACGCCCCAGTAAAATATTGTTGTTTTTCTCAGAAACACTATCACTTAAGACTTTTATTATCTTTCCTATCATTTTTTGTTGATGTTCAAGTGCAATTTTTTGCTGGAGTTTCATTAATTTGTCTACTCTATCCTTCTTGATTTTTTCCGGAACATGTCCGGTTAATTTACTTGCCGGACATTCAGCTTCATTGTAAAAAGGAAAAACACCAACTTTTTCAAGGCGATATTCTTTAATGAAATCATATAATTCCTGAAAATCATCATCTGTTTCACCGGGAAAACCAACTATAAATGTTGATCTAATAGTAAGTTTCGGTATTTTTTTTCTTAACTTTTTTATCAGTTCAAGAGTATTCTTCTGGGATATCTTACGATTCATCTTTTGCAGGATGTTATCACTGATATGCTGTAATGGAATATCTAAATAGGGGCAGATCACAGGATTTTGAGAAATAACATCAATTAACCGATCATCATAATGTGCTGGATGTGTATATAATATTCGGATTCGTTGATCTTTTTGCCAGGGAAGTTCACACAGACTTTGCAATAAAATTGATAATGAGGGCTTCCCATAAATATCTGTTCCATAATAGGTGGTATCTTCTGCAATCAGTATTATTTCTTTTAAGGGATAATTTTTTAGCAAACTTTCGGCTTCTGAAACAATCGATTCAACAGAACGACTACGATATTTTCCTTTAATTTGCGGTATCAGACAATATGTACAGCCATTGTTGCAACCTTCTGCTATTTTTAAATAAGTGTAATGTTTGGGAGTCATAAGAAAACGTGGGGATCTTTCATTATAAATAAATGAAGGTTTGTAATTGACCTGAAATATTGCTTTTTTTTCTTTTAGCTGACTAATAATTTTATCAACTCTGTTTATCTCATCTACACCTATAAAGGCATCAACCTCCGGAAGAGAATCTA
>CAZPII010000133.1:0-5079 GCA_964586485.1 uncultured Atribacterota bacterium
AAGACCTTTAAACTGCTGGTGGAAGCCGAACAGGAGGCCTTGGCAAATGGTAAGTCTCGACACGAAGCACTGCAAGCTGCCAGAGATTTCTTCTATAAAGGAGAAATTGCCGAAGCCATAGACAAATTTTACAGAGAAAATGATGGATTAGTCAGGTATGAAGATCTGGCAAACTTCCAGGACGAATGGGAGGAACCGATCCAAACCACTTACAGAGGATGGGATATATACACAACCAATACAGCAACTCAAGGCCCTGTAATGATTGAGATGTTTAATATGCTTGAAGCCTGGGAGGAAGAGAATGGCCCGATTGAAAATTTAGGATTCAATTCAGCAGATTATCTCCATGTTCTGTCACAGATTATTAACTTAGCTTTGGTAGACAGACATCATTTCTATGGTGATCCCAATTTTGTAACAGTTCCTGATGGACTGTTTACCAAGGAATATGCTAAGGAACGCATCAAACTGATTGATATGGATGAAGCACAGCAAACTCCGCCTGATCCGGGTGACCCTGCTCCCTTCAGTACGAATTTGAGTTCACTCGATGCGTTTGATAGTAACGCCGTTGCTGCCTTGCCAAGTGACTTACAGGGAATTCAAGAAGAACCTGATGACGATACTACCCATCTTACTGTAATAGATAAAGAGGGTAACGTCTTTACCATGACACCTAGTGATGGCCAGCTTGCTACACCATTAATTCCGGGATACGGATTCGGCTTGTCAAATCGGGGACGTCGAGCCACGAGAATACCAGGTAATCCCTCAGATGTCGGACCTAACAAGAGACCTTTAAATAGCACGAATCCATCTATTGCCATGAAGGACGGAAAAATAATTGCTTGGGGAACCTCCGGAGGTGATGATCAGAATCAGACTATGCTCCAACTTTTCTTGGATGTGGTTGTTTTTGAAATGAATCCTCAGCAAGCTGTAGAGCAGAATCGGATTGGTTCCAAAAACTTCCCGGCTACCTCAAGTCCATACTCTGTCCAAGATGGAGTACTGAGAATTCACGGTGGTGGAAGAAATGGTATTTCAGAAGAAGTATTAGCAGCTCTGGAGAAAAAAGGCCATAAATTGACTATACTTCCATGGACTGCTTATTTAGCTAACCCCTGTATGGTAGTAAGAGATCAGAATGGTGTAATGTGGGGTGGAGGAGACTTTAGAAGAGATCAATCTATTTCACTGGGATATTAAGCTCTGGATTACCCTTTAAGAATTACGAATGACTAATATAGAAGATACCCGCAGCCAATCAATGGCCGTGGGTATCTTTATCTTTCTTGCTTATATGGGAAAAGAAATAGCTTTGAAGTAGGAATATTAGTAAAATATCTGTATTGTTGAAAAATAAGAAGAAAACAAAAACCTCAATGAGTACAAGTACCCACAAAAATATGACACAGAACTTACCTAATTTGATTTGTTTTATATATCGAAATCATATATAATTTTAAAGGTTTTACGTTGGTAACCCTTAGGTAGCCAATATAAAAAAGGTAGAACCTAAATTTTAAGATTTGCCTTTTTATTTCTTTTATAATTTCAGGAACTATATAGTTTAGCATATATTGCGGTTGCGTTTTTGCCGCTTATTAAGTAAAATATATAGTGAATTGGAAAGATAACTGATTGGCGCAATCGAATAGTGGTTAATTCAGCTGGCTCTCAATCAGCAAACGGGGGTTCAATTCCCCCTTGCGCCACCATAATTAGATACTAAGTAAGGAATAACAAAAAAATAAAATCTATCAGGAAAAATACTGATAGTATAAAAATAGGTTTTGATTAAAAGGGCAGGAGTTCCTGCTCTTTTTAACATATTAAAGTAAATACAGGTGATTCTATGAGAAATATTGATACAGAAATAATTAAAATAATTTCTGAAAAAATTGATATACAGAAATTACGAAAAGCGGGACAGGCAATCAGGCAAGGGAAATTAGTTGCTTTTCCCACTGAAACTGTCTATGGACTGGGAGCAGATGCTTTAAACGATAGAGCTGTAGTAAAAATATTTGAAGCCAAAGGCCGGCCTTTTGATGATCCCTTGATTGTGCACATTTCTTGCTTGGAGGAAGCACGAGATTTAGTTAAAGAGTTTCCCCTTATTGCCAGAAAATTAGGAAAATTGTTTTGGCCTGGACCTTTAACCATGGTTATGAAAAAAAGTAAGGTTATTTCTGAATTTGTGACATCGGGTTTGGATACCGTAGCTATACGTGTTCCCAATCACCCGGTTGCCCGGAGATTAATAGAGGAATCCAAAAGACCTATTGTTGCACCCAGTGCAAATTTGTTTTCACATATCAGTCCCACAAATGCACAGCATGTTATTGCAGATCTAATGGGTAAGGTAGATATAATCCTTGACAGTGGAGGTACAATGGTAGGAGTTGAATCTACAGTAGTTGATGTTACGGGACTGCCACTAAAAGTACTGCGTCTGGGTGGTATTACAGTTGAAAAACTACACGAAGTAACATCAGAGATTATCATTGGCAATGGGAATAATAAAACAAAAAAATCACCGGGTATGTTAAAAAAACATTATGCACCAAAAGCAAAAATGATAGTGGTAGAAGAAAAGAATGAAAAAATGTTTAAAAATATTCTTAAACTTGCCTCGCAATTTCGGGATTCAGGGAAAAAAGTAGGCATCATTTCCAGCCAGGAAAATTCAGATAAATATCCCGGATATTTGGTAAGTGTTTTAGGCAAAGGTCAGGATTTAGAAACCTGCGCTCGTAATTTATACACTCAACTTAGAAAATTGGATGAATTAAAATGTGAAGTCATTATTTCTGAAAATTTTGCTGACATAGGTCTGGGAAGAGCGATAATGGACAGGTTGCGCAGAGCTTCTGGTTAAATAAAATAGTTTTACCAGTTAGTGATATTTAAAGCCACCTGCTACTCGGGTACGATGCTTATTGCGCTCTAGTATCATAAATTATTTTTAATTATTCTTAAATTGAAAGAGTAGTCATAATGTGTTATAATAATTATGGCTGTTAGGATAACAAAAATGCCTGAAAAAAATACAGAGAAATATAATGTTGTAGCCGTTAATCGTAAGGCAAGGCATGATTATCATATATTGGAAACCTATGAAGCTGGCCTTATGTTAAAAGGTACTGAAGTAAAGTCAATTAGAAATAATCAGGTCAGTATTAAAGAAAGCTATGCCCAGTTTAAGGGTACGGAGCTTTATATAGTTAATATGCATATTGCACCCTATCAGTTTGGTAATCGTTATAATTTAGAACCAAAAAGAGACAGAAAACTTCTTTTGCATAGTAAACAACTTGCCAAGATGAAAGGGCAGGTTGAAACAAAAGGAGTTACCCTTGTTCCCATAAAATTGTATTTTAAAGATGGTTTTGCTAAAATAGAGATTGCGCTGGCAAAAGGTAAGAAATTATACGATAAAAAGAGAGATTTAACCCAGAAAGCAATCCAGAGAGAAACCGAAAGAGAGTTAAAGTATAAAAAATGGGGGCGATAGGTATCGACAGGGAAAACAGAGGTAAGAAATGCGAGTCGAGGTCCCTTGTCCTCGTAAAACTGAGGGAAAAACATTAATTGCCAACGATAACGAATTGGCTCTAGCAGCTTAATAAAGCTGCTCGTCTGTAATGGGTTTTTGCCTGTAAGCTCATTGCAGGTGTAATAAAAAACAGGCTATCTGTATCAATTTGCTCCGAATGATACAGAGAAACGTAGGAGCTAGTATCGTTCCAATCCTGTCTATGGGAGTTGAATGATATGAAAAAATAAAACATAGACTACGCTCGTAGGATTTCTTATCAATGGTTCTCTGGACGCGAGTTCGATTCTCGCCGCCTCCACCATTATAGTTGAGCCCGAATTCCCACTCGGGCTTTTTATTTAGCCATAAAAATATCAAGATATGCCCTATGATCATTTTTCACCTGAAATTTAAAGAGGTATGTTGCTTGGAAATATTCAGTTAAATATAAGAAAGAACATAGCATAAATCAACCAGGAAAAGGCACACCTCTTTCAGGGGGCCTCTTAAAGCCACCAGCTACATGATGCGATATTTACTTTCTTATGATTGATTATTTTTTATTTATTTGATATAAAAGATATTGAATAAGAAAAATAATTATAGTATGTTAGGTATGATAATATAATTATAATATAGTCTTCGTAAATAATTATTAAGGAAAAAAACATTGTGCATTTAATCAAAGACAAAGAAAGCAAGTTTATAATTCAGCTGCTAATTGGAATATTGATTTTTTGCTATATTGCCAGCCGTTTAGGCTGGATATTAATATATTTTAGTCTGGCTTTGTTTTTGGCTTATTTTTTTGGTCCCCTCTATCGATTTCTAGTTCGAAAGAAAATTTCAAAATCAATTGCAATTTTATTTATCTTTGCTATCATAATTGCTTTCGCTTTAATTATTATATTTATTGTAATTCCCAACACCATTAATGAATTAAATTTATTATATAGAGAAATTCCCGGTTTATTGTCTGGTTATCAGAATATACTACTTTCTTTTGAACCTTTTTTTGATAGAATTGCTACCGATCCCAATAATTTAGAAATGTTTCTGCAGGATATTTTTTCAGAAATTCAAAGAGGATTGTTGACTTTTTCCAGAAATGCAATATTTGAATTATCATCTTTTGTCACTAAATTCGGCTTTGGAGTTATCATTATTCCCATTATTCTTTATTACCTTCTTATGGATATTGATATGTTTAAGGACAATCTATTAATTTTTGTATCACCAAAAAATAAAGATGATTTTCGGGAAATTGTGATTGAAATTGACCATATTCTAAGTAACTTTATACGTGGCAGGCTTATTGTCTGTTTTATTGTGGGTGCTTTAATTACTATTGGCCTCTATCTTCTGCAAATTAAATTTTATTTTATCATAGGATTAGTTTCAGGAATTCTTAACTTTATACCTTATCTGGGTCCAATTATTGGATGGGCCCTGGCACTTTTTTTTGTACTGGGGAAACCATGGTCTATTTTTATCCTGGCGACTATTTTGTTTGTAGGTGTAAATCAAATAGA
>CAZPII010000134.1:0-5070 GCA_964586485.1 uncultured Atribacterota bacterium
GCGGAATGGGAATTGATTTGTCTCCTATTATTGTGTATTTTTTACTTAATTTATTAAGAACAGCCTTAGTAAGGTTGATTGTTAATTTAGTTTATTAATTTGTCGACAGAAAATAATCGCTTAAAGAAAGCAAAAATAGGGAGCAATTACAAGGAGGACAATGAATGAAAATTACTCCAATGGATATTGAGCAACAGCAGTTCGCAAGATCATTCAGGGGATACAATGAAGAAGAAGTTGATAATTTCCTGGATCGTATTGCCAAAGATTATGAAGATTTGCTCAATGAAAACGTAAAACTGAAAGAAGAAATAGAAAGGCTTAAATCCAGACTGGAAGAATATTCCAAAATGGATGAGACTTTAAGGAGTGCACTGGTTAATGCCCAGCAAAGTGCCTCGAATATTAAAGAAAATGTCCAAAAAGAAGCCCAGACGATGATCGATAATGCCAAAATAGAGGCTGAAAAGATAAAACAACAGGCAAAACAGGATATATATGATCTAAATAATGAAATTGAGGCACTCAAAAAAAGGAAATACCTCATTCTGGAAAAATTAAAAAACACCTTACAGCTGCACATGCGTATGCTTGATGAAGAAATTACCCAGGAGCCTGAAAAACCGGGAAATAAATACATTGAGGATAGAACAATTGAAGATCTCAAAACGAAAATATCTTCTAATGAAGAAAACAGTTCACCAAATATGCCTGACCGGGAAAATAAGGATCAGGGCAACGAAGGTTTTTAAGGTATAGGGAATATCGGTACAGAAACAGAAATTTTCGTTGACTCTTTGCAAAAAGAATGATAATATCTTTTGGAAATACATTATAAATATCCCGATAGAGGAAACAAAAAGAGGAAGAGTAGGTAAATGATTATTTACCAAAAATCACCTCTTAAAATTTTGACTGAATAAAAAGTAAGTGAAAACGGTTGCCCCGATATAGCTGAAGATGAAAGAATATTTTTTTATTTCTTTCATAGAGGTTATTATCACATTTAGGAATAAACAAAAAGATAATAACAAATGAAGGTGGTACCGCAGGAAACATTAACCTCTTGCCCTTTAACAGGCGAGAGGTTTTTTTATTTTATTTAACCATTGCCAGCTTCAATTAAGGTGGCAATGGTTAAATAAATGGTTTTAAATTGTTTTTTTAGCCTGGTATCCAGGAAAAGGTTGAACCACCCGCTAAGCGGGTGCGGTATTTATTTATAATTATAAGACAAGAGGAGAATACATTATGGACTTTAAAGCAACACTTAATTTACCAAAAACTGAATTTTCAATGAAAGCAAATCTACCTAAAGAAGAGCCCAAAACACTTGAATTCTGGCAGAATATGAAATTAGACAAAAAGTTATTAGAGAAATACCGGGACAGGGAAAAGTTTATTCTGCATGACGGACCGCCCTATGCCAATGGTAATATTCATATAGGAACTGCCTATAATAAAATATTGAAAGATATTATTCCTAAATACAAATGGATGAAGGGTTTTAATTCATATTATGTACCGGGTTGGGATACCCATGGTATGCCTATTGAACACAAAGTCAGCCGGGATTTGAATGTCACCCTTAACGATATTGACCATGTAAAATTACGGGAAAAATGCCAGGAATATGCCAAAAAATATATCGATATTCAAAGAGAAGAGTTCAAGAGATTAGGAGTTATCGCCGATTGGGAAAATCCTTATTTAACCTTTTTACCGGAATATGAGGAAAAACAGATTGATGTATTTGGCAAGATGTATGAGCGTGGCTACATTTACAAAGGTTTAAAAGCAGTATTCTGGTGTCCATCCTGTGAAACGGCATTGGCTGCCGCTGAGATTGAATACAGTGATGAAGAAAGTCATTCCATTTACGTAAAATTTAAGCTGATTGATGATATAAGTTTCATATTTCCTGAAGCAAAGCCGGAAGAGACCTATATGGTTATCTGGACTACAACCCCCTGGACTATACCCGGTAATTTCGCCATAACCCTGCATCCGGATTTTAAATACAGCCTGGTAAAAACCGAACAGGAATATCTGATCATGGCCTCCAAGCTGGTGGAAGAGGTTATGCAGAAAACGGGAATTGATTCATACCAGGTTCTTGCAGAGAAAAAAGGCAGTCTTTTTGAAGGCATCAAAGCAAGACATCCCTTATTGGAGAGAGATTCTCTTATTATCCTGGGGAGACATGTCACCCTGGATGAAGGAACAGGTTGCGTACATACCGCTCCCGGACACGGCCAGGAAGACTATGAAATCGGCATGAAATACAAACTACCTATTGTTTCAGTATTGGACAGCAAGGGCAGGCTGAACGAAGATTCCGGTCCCTTTAATGGACTGGATTACCGGGAAGGTAATAAGAAAGTCATGGAAGCATTGCATGATAAAGGACATCTTTTGGGTTCCGGTAAAATAAAGCATTCTTATCCTCATTGCTGGCGTTGTAAGAATCCGGTTCTTTTCCGGGCTACCGAGCAATGGTTTGTCTCTGTTGACAAATTCAGGGATAAATCCCTGGAAGCCATCAACCGGGTACAATGGATTCCCCGCTGGGGAAAAGAGAAAATATACAGTATGGTGGCAGAAAGAACAGACTGGTGTATCTCCCGGCAAAGGGTATGGGGTGTGCCTATTCCTGCTTTTTACTGTCAAGATTGTGGAGAAATTGTCATTACTCCAGAGACTATCGAGATAGTTAAAAAATTATTTAAGGAAAAGGGTTCCAATGCCTGGTTTGGGATGAATGCACAGGATATTTTACCCGCAGACTTTTCTTGCCCCCACTGTAAAGGGGGTAAATTTGCAAAAGAAACCGACATCATGGATGTCTGGTTTGATTCCGGCTGCAGTCATGCGGCAGTATTGAAAAGCCGAGAAGATCTGCATTGGCCCTGTGAATTATATCTGGAAGGATCCGATCAGCATCGCGGGTGGTTTCAAACTTCCCTTTTGACCGCTGTTGCCAGTTTTGACCAGGCTCCTTACAAGGCAGTTTTAACCCACGGATTTATTGTTGATGAAGCAGGTAGAAAGATGTCTAAATCCGTCGGGAATGTAATACCCCCACAGGAGGTTATTGACCAATATGGTGCAGATATTCTGAGATTGTGGGTTGCCTCTTCCGACTACAGGAGAGATGTGCGAATATCCAGAAAAATAATCAAACAGCTGGTGGAAATCTATCGGAAGATAAGAAATACTTCCCGTTTTATTCTGGGAAATTTATATGATTTTCATCCGGAAAAGAATAATGTTCCTTATGAACGGCTGGAGGATATTGATCGGATTATCTTAAGCCAATTCCAGGATTTAGTTCAAAGAACCAGTGATAATTATGAGAATTATGAATTTCATACCATGTATCATGATATTCATAATTTCTGTACCCTTAATTTAAGTTCCTTTTACCTGGATATTATCAAAGACCGGCTTTATGTTTTAAATGCCGACTCAGTCCAGAGACGAGGGGCCCAGACCGTCCTCTATAAAATTGTCAGTGAATTAACCCGGTTGATAGCTCCGGTACTGAGCTTTACGGCAGAAGAGATCTGGCAAAATTTAAACAAAATAGCGAAAAAAGAAGAGAGTGTCTTTCTCGCTCTCTGGCCACAGGTAGATCAGAAAATGGTTCAGAGCAAAATGGAAGAAGAATGGGGCAAGCTTCTGGCTGTGAGAAGAGATATCTTAAAAGCACTGGAAATTTCCCGAAAAGGCGGGCAGATAGGGAATGCCCTGCAGGCCCAGGTGGATATTTACACCACAGATGAGAAACTGTATAAATACCTGAGCCAATTTAAGGAAAAACTGGAAACAATCTTTATTGTTTCCAAGGTTCTGCTTTTCAACCAGGATATAGATATTTCCGGTGAAAATGTATTTAAGGGAGAGGATGTTCCCGAACTTTCCATTGTAATCAAAAAAGCACCAGGCGATAAATGTGAGAGATGCTGGTGTTATTCTGAAACTGTCGGACAGGATAACCAACATCCTACCATCTGTCATAAATGTGTTACGGTATTGGATGAAAACGGTCAGCAATGAATAGGCAGAGCTGGTGATTTTATTTACTATTAACTGAAGATTTAAAATTTTAGCATGAAAATCATAAAATTGAGCTATAATGGGATTGGAGTTTGAAATGTATTTTGTAGTCGGTGTTTTTTTGGTTACTTTGCTGGACCAGATCACCAAGATTTGGGTACAGATTAATATGGATTTAATGCAATCCATCCCGGTCATTAAAGGGATTTTTCACCTGACTTATATTCATAATCCCAATTCCGCCTTTGGGCTGTTGAAATTTCCCAATACAGTATTTGTGATAATCGGCATAATTGTAATTCTGCTGATTGTTTTTTTATTGCGTAAGAAGATTGCCCAGAAAAACAAACTGGTCTTTTTTTCCCTGATTTTTATCCTGGGAGGTTCTTTGGGGAATATGATAGACCGTCTGCGAATTGGCAGTGTTATTGATTTTCTGGATTTTCGCATCTGGCCGATTTTTAATATTGCCGATTCGGCTCTTAATATCGGCCTTTTTCTGCTTATTATTCATTTTTTATTTCATAAGGAAGATGAACTGCCAGAAGACGAGCTGTCTGAAGAAGAGCAGGAAGAATAAAATAATGTTTAAAGAAAAAGAAATCCTCTATTCAGAAAAAGAAAATATTCGGATTGATGCTTTCCTGTCTCAAAATCAGATTACTGAGCTGTCCAGAAGCAGGATAAAGGAGCTTATTAGCCTGGGCAAGATCCTGGTAAACGGAAAAGAAGTAAAGCCCAGCCATCTTTTAAAAGAAGGGGAGAAAATATCTATAGATATTCCCCGGCAGAGAGAGCTGCCCCTGGAACCGGAGGATATTCCCCTGGATATCTATCATGAAGATGAGCATATGATGGTAATTGACAAGCCTGCCGGAATGATTGTACACCCAACCGGTAAAGTTAAAACAGGGACTCTGGTCAACGCCATTCTTTTTCATTGCAAAGGAGAGCTACCGGGTATCAATGGGGTAAATCGGCCGGGTATTGTACATCGGCTGGATAAGGATA
>CAZPII010000135.1:0-2685 GCA_964586485.1 uncultured Atribacterota bacterium
ATTTTATTCCTTTTTAAAAATTGATCTCTAAAATATATTACCTGTGCGTCAGTGTTAAGCTCCCTTTGGTTATTTTGTTTCTCCTTATTTTCCAAGAAATTGTATTTCTCCTCTCCCTTTAACGAAAACTCAATAAACTGATGAATTGCTTGAGAGGAATCTTCAGAAAAGAATCTAATAATATCTGTCGTATTTACTATCTTCTTTATGTTTGGTCTAACATAATTAATAAATGAGCTCCACTGGTAATCTTCAGGGGTATCAACCAATCCTGCTTTTATCGGGTTATTATGGATATAACGAATAAGGGCTAACAAATAATCATCACTTTCTACAATTTCACTCCTGAATCTATTTTGAAACAGATGCCCTGTGAGTTGATACCTTTTATTAAAATACAAAACATAAGTTGTATTAATCCTTTTCATAATATGGGATATATTATCCTCGCTCTCTTTCAAGGCTAGATGAAAATGATTATTCATTAAGCAGTAGGCATATAAAACAAATTCTTTTTCTCTTTTTTTATTAAATATAATCTTTAACAATTTTTGCCTATCTTCATCATCAAAGAATATATCTCTGCCTGCATTCCCTCGAACCATAACATGATAAATTTGAGTTGGACTCAATGTTCTTTTTTGTCTTGGCATCTTTTTACTTCTTTTTTCTTTTCTTAAATTTTCTTTTTCCTGATTCTATCCTATTCTTCTTTATCTGTCAAAGGACCGTCCCTTGACAGGTTTCTGACAGGTTTCTTGACAAACAGGATTATATTAAATAAAAATATTAACTAGAAGGAAATCAATCAATTTTTGGAGGATTTATGCTTGAAGAAAATATATTGAGAAAAAAATTGGCGGCTATAGATAAAAGAGGATATGGAGCCTACCAGTCATTAACCGGAAAATATCAGTTTCCTAATTTTATTCTGATTATTGACAAAGTTCCCAAAGATCCTTATGCTTCTCCTCGTTCCGGAATTTTCCGAATTCAGGTAAACCGAAATCATCCTAAAATTATCAACGCAAATTTAAACTCTAAGAGTAAAAAAATTGCCTTTCGGGATTTTATTGCGCGATGTTTTTATCAATCCATCCAAGAAGTTAAGCCAAAAAAACGTGGTAGCGGTCATAGTGGAATGATTTCAATTAGCCATCCAGAACAGCTAATTCTAGAAAGAAGTTCTGCTATTGTTAACCAGGAAACGATTGAAATTCGTTTCTACATGGCACTTCCTGCTTTTGGACGCAGAGTAAATGCTAATGGAGCTAAAGAAATGTTCTTCAGTGAATTACCAAACATTATTGCTCAGGCTTTATTCAAAGAAAATATTAATAAGAATGCACTACAAAAACATATGGAAACAGCTGAAGATGCGGATTTTCTTAGAAATGAATTGGAATCAAGGAATTTAGTTGCCTTTATCGCCGATTATTCTATTCTCCCCAGGGAATCAGGAATTAGCAATCGACCTCTAGAAAAAAACCAGGTTATTCCCTTTATATCACCGGAAAGTTTTAAGGTAGAAATTACACTCCCCCATGCGGGAACTATTTGTGGAATGGGAATCCCTAAAGGAGTTACTCTTATCGTAGGCGGAGGCTTTCATGGTAAATCGACCCTTCTTAATACTATTGAATCAGCTATTTATAACCATATTCCCTCAGACGGGCGAGAACAATGCATCTCTCTCACTGAAACCGTTAAAATCCGCTCTTATAGCGGCCGTTCTATTATCAAGACCGATATCTCTCCATTTATCCAAAACTTACCATTAGAAAAAGATACCTCAGCTTTTTCAACTGGAAATGCCAGTGGAAGCACTTCTCAGTCTGCCAGCATTATTGAAGCTATTGAAGCCGGAGCAAAAGTATTGTTAATGGATGAAGATACTTGTGCAACAAATTTTATGATTCGGGATAAAAAAATGCAGGAGTTGGTCCATAAAAAAGATGAGCCAATTACTCCTTTTATTGATAAAGTTCAACAATTGTATCGAGAAAGAGGAGTTTCAACAATTTTAGTTTTAGGAGGATCTGGCGATTATTTTGAAGTAGCTGATTATGTAATCCAAATGCTTAAATTCAAACCACTGGATGTTACTAAAAAAGCTCAGCAAATTGTTGGTTATCTTCCAAAAAAAAGAATGTCTGAAGACGTGAATGGTTCTTTTAATATAACCAAAAGGATTCCTGTTGCAAAAAGTATCAACCCTTACAGGGGGAAAAAGAAACGGATTAAAATAAACGGAAAATATTCAATTCAATTTGGAAATGATACGATTGATTTGACTGATGTAGAACAGCTTGTTGAACAACCGCAAACCAGAGCAGTGGCTCTTGCCATAGAATATGCACGTCGTTATATGAATAACCAAATGGGGATTAAAGATTTAATTAATAAGGTTGAATATGATATATCCCAAAATGGCTTAGACATTCTAAGCCATCGTATTTCAGGTGATCTGGCAAGATTTAGAATTCTAGAGCTTGCTTTTGCATTAAACCGCATAAGAAGTCTTCAGGCACTCCAAAACAAAAAGATGGATAAAATTTTTTAAAGACATAAATTCGATACACTCTGTAAAAAACATTGAGATTAAGAGCTTTACAAGCCAAATATTTTCATGTCAAAGGACCGTCCCCTGACAGGTTTTTATAAGCCTAAGGATTCCAACCAATA
>CAZPII010000135.1:2785-5046 GCA_964586485.1 uncultured Atribacterota bacterium
ATTTTAATTACTGTAAAATCTTTTAAAAGTAACTGCCCCATAATAACATCATACTTGGCTACTCCACCTTTTTGTAAAAGAAAGCCAAATATTATCCCCATTATCAATCCAAAAATAAGTTGGATTTTCTTTTGAGAGTGCAATCTTTTTAACATATCTAGACTCCCAGACCATAGTAGATAAAACGGGCAGTTAATATGCCACTAATAAAGAACAATATCGCCGCAATCCAACTGCTTATTGCCAATTGCAGTGTTCCACTGATTCCATGCCCGCTGGTACAACCACCTGCCCACCTTGCTCCTATTCCCAGAACAATACCTCCTGCCAAAGCAGCAATAAAACGTGGAAAAACCGCTATTCCAAATCTAACCATCCAAACTGAAGGGATTAAACGCAACTGAAATTCTCCGGAAATCAAGGCCGAAACTAAAGAGCCAATGATTATACCCAATACAAACATCCATTCCCAATCAATTTTAGCAGGAAATTTCTGGTAATATGGCAGGTCTGCCACCAACCTACCGGTTAAACTCTGTTCAATCATTCCACTGGTCCGTGCAAAAGCAGTTGAACAGCCAATCGGTTTATTAGAAAGCAAAAAAGTAAACCAGCTTAAAATTCCAATTCCTGCTCCTACCAGATAAGGAGACCAACTTTTCAATGCTAAAAATTCCATTAAACATTTCTCCTTTTGGTAATAATTTCTCTATTTTCTATGAATTTTCCAACGGTAGGGAAAGCTTCCCCATTTATAAATAGTCTCTCGATTTTCACCAAATTCTCCCATCCCGGTCATACCGCCGGCTACGTTAAACAATTGTTCGAATCCTCTCTGTAGTAATAATGAGATAGCCAGGCTTGACCGATGGCCGGTACTACAGATAATATAATATTGTTTTTCTTTATCCAGTTCCTGGTATCTCTCTCTTAAATCAGGTGTCGGTATATTAATTGCCCCTTCTATACGATTCTCCTCGAATTCGGAAACAGCGCGTACATCCAGAATCTGAATTTTATCATTTCTTTGTAATGCTTCCATTTCTGGTGCAGAAACCTGACAAACATGCCAGCTGGGCAGTCCATTTTTAGACCACTCAAACATTCCGCCTTCCAGATATCCGACCGAATTATCCAATCCTACTCTACGTAGCCATACAGCAACTTCTTCAGCTGAAACGTGTTGCGGTGTTACCAGTAATATTTTTTTCTCTGGAGGTATAACCCAACCGGCAAAGGTAGGAAAATTGCCGTCAAAATCTATTCCATAGGAATGAATAATATGCTGCCCTCCAAAAGCATCATAACTGCGGCAATCTAAAATAATATATTCATCAGATTCAGCCAACTTGCCAAATTCTAATGGTGATAAAAGTTTTATTTTAGAAAGTTTCCGAACCAATTGAGGACCCTTACGATTAATCTCACTGCATCTTCCAAAATGATCCGGAACCGGGGGCATTTCATTGGTCAGGGAAGCAATGAATTTTTCTTCTGATTCAATTTTTAATGCCTCATTATATCTTTTTTCATAACCGATGGTGCTTCTTCTCTTGGCACCCATCGCCCTTCCACATAGCGAACCAGCCCCGTGAGCAGGAAGAACCTCACAAAAATCAGGCAATTCTTTAAATTTTTTTAGACTGGTAAAAAGTTTAGAAGCCAATTCTTCCGCTCTCCCCGGGAATAAATCAGGCCTGCCTACATCTCCCACAAACAAGGTGTCACCACTGAAAAGTACCATGGGTTCTTTCCCTCTGGATTCATCCCTGACTACATAAGCAAGATGTTCAGGTGTATGACCCGGAGTATCCAATATCTGAACCACTACCTTGTCAATTCTAAATTCATCTCCTTCTTTTAAAGCTTCGTGTTCAAACTGACAATTGGCCGAAGCTGGCGCATAAATTCTAGCACCGGTTTTCTCAGCTAAATCCATATGACCGGAAATAAAGTCGGCATGCAAATGGGTTTCCAAAATGTGAGTAATTTTAAATCCCATATTTTTGGCTGCAGCAATATATCTGTCGACATCACGACTGGGATCAATGATTGCACAATACCCATCCCCTGCTAAAAGATAAGAACTGTGAGCAATTTTCGGTACATAAAACTGTTCAATATACATATAACACTCCTTCAATTAAAATAAAAATAGCAGAATTGTTATTTCTATAAACGGACATCATGTCAGGCTTTTTCTTTCAATTGAGCAACCCTTTGAATATATTTTTCCATATCATACTTCTTTTTTAAACCAT
>CAZPII010000136.1:0-5036 GCA_964586485.1 uncultured Atribacterota bacterium
AAGCCTTTGGTTTACAATAAAGAGGATTTGAAAAACCCCTGGTTTGTGGCATTTAGAGACAGTATCGAGTCCAAATACAAATAAATAAAAGACAGTTTTCGGTTATCGGTTTTCAGTTTACAGTTGAGAAATCAAGATACAAGTTGCGAGTTTCGAGTTAAGAAATAAATACAAAATAAGGAAAATGCTAGTTATAAGTAAATACTATAATAATAAAATATATAATTCAAATACAAAAATAAAGGCAAGAGATAAAGACAGTTTTCGGTTATCGGTTTTAAAAAAAATAAAATACAAATAAAGCAATAGACATAAGAACAATAAAATATAACTAATTAAGAAGAAAGAAATGTGAGAATTGCTGAAAAACCAATTAACTAATTAACCAAGTAACTAATAAATTAATTTACTATAAATAATTTGATAAAATGGGTGGAAGATGATTATCGGTTGTGGGATTGATCTGGTTGATATCGAGAGAATAAAGAAACTGATAAAAAAATGGGATATAAAATTTTTAAAAAAAGTGTATACCGATGGTGAGATAAACTATTGCGAGAAGAAAAATAGGAGCAAATATCAGTCATATGCCGGATTTTATGCGGCTAAGGAAGCCTGTTTAAAGGCATTGGGGACAGGATTACGTAAAATCAAATGGAAAGAAATAGAAGTCAGAAATGATCCTCTGGGTAAACCGCTGCTCTACCTTTCAGAACGAATATTAAAGGTAACGGAAAATAGAAAAATACACCGCATACATTTATCAATATCCCACACAAAAGAACTGGCCATTGCCCAGGCCATTATGGAAAGTAAAGAATAAGAATATATTAATTTGAGGAGATTAAGATGGAAGAAATACTCGGTTCTGCATGGTTGGAGATCAACCTGGATTCAGTTAAGAAGAATATTCAAAATATCAGGAATTTGATAGGTAAACAAGTTCAGGTTATGGGTATTGTCAAGGGGAATGCCTATGGCCATGATGCAGTGGAAATTTCCAGGACCATCCTGCAATCAGGAGTAGGCCAACTTGCGGTAGCTCGAATTGAAGAGGCCATTATATTGAGAGAAAACAATATTGAGGTACCCATATTAGTATTAAGTGTTTCTTTGCAAGAACAAAGGAAATTATATCTTCAATATAATGTTATGCCGACCATAAGTGATTTGAAATCTGCCCAAAAGTTTAATGAAATTGCCGCAAAAGAAGGTAAAGTCATCACCATACATTTAAAAGTGGAGACAGGTATGGGGCGGATAGGGTTTGACCCGGATGAGGTTGTCCCTGTATTAGAGGAAATAAGAAAAATGCCCAATGTTGAGATTTCCGGGGTATATACCCATTTTTCTACTGCTGATGAAGTGGATAAGGAGTATACCCATCACCAGTTTAACTGTTTTAAAAGTGTAATGAATAAGATTAGAGAAAAAAATATTGATATTCCGTTTTTTCATGTTGCCAATAGCGGAACTATCCTTGATTTACATTATATGTGGCTGGATATGGTTCGACCCGGATGTCTTATTTACGGTTTATATCCGTCTTATGAGGTTGAAAAAGCAATTGAATTGTTTCCCGCACTCACCTTCAAAAGCCGTATTTCTTTTCTCAAGAAGGTAAGCCCGGAAAAATATATCGGATACGGAAGAACCTATAAAACCAAAAGAGAAACTTTAGTAGCAACATTGCCGGTTGGTTATGCTGATGGCTACTCCAGAGCACTTTCCAATAAAGGGATAGTTTTGGTAAAAGGAAAGGCTGTACCGGTGATTGGCAGGGTTTGCATGGATCAAATGATGATAGATGTCAGTGATGTACCTGAGGTTACTGTTGGTGATGAGGTTGTTTTATGGGGTGAACAGATGGAAAAAACAATCGGCATTGAAACTATTGCCGAGATGCTGGATACAATTGTTGTTGAGATTGTTCATCTAACTGATAAGGCGAGAGTTGCCAAGCTATTTATAAAGAATGGAAAACCCTGGAAAATTAAGAACATGTCAGGTGAAAAAATCATTCATGAATAAGGAGTTTATTAATTCCAGAAAAGAAGGTAAATTTGTTTACTTGAGTCATAATCCGGAAGAAACCAAAATACTAGGTAAAGAAATTGGTAAACTTCTTGGGGAAGGTGACCTGGTAGCCTTGAATGGTGACCTGGGTGCCGGGAAAACATCTCTTATTCAGGGTATTGCTTTAGGGTTAAACAGTGAGGATAAAGTATCGAGCCCTTCTTTTTCTCTCATCAAAGAATATTCCGGAGATAGACCTATTTATCATTTTGATTTATATCGCCTTAACCGACCGGAAGAATTGGAAGATCTTGGTTATGAAGAATATTTTTACGGTAAGGGTATAACACTGATAGAGTGGGCTGAGAAGATTCAGAAATATCTTCCCGAACAACTATTATTAATAAAAATTAAAATGAGTGATGAAGATTATTTTATGAGAAAGATTATATTTGAGCCAATTGGCAGAAAGTATGAAGATATAGTGAAGGAGTTAAAAAGTATTGAAAATACTGGGGATTGACACAGCAACAGATGTTCTTAATCTGGCAATTACCGATAACGGAAAAATAGTTGCAGATTATAAAATAGAAAAAGAGAAGATGACTCATTCTGCCAGTATCATTCCTGTTTTAAAGGATATTCTTGATATTACGGGGTTAGGTTTACGAGATATTGACGGGATAGCCGTATCAATTGGTCCCGGCTCCTTTACCGGGTTAAGGATTGGGTTGGCAACGGCAAAGGGACTGGTTTTTTCCCTCTCTATACCTATTGTGGGTGTTAATACCTTAGAAGTTTATGCATCAGGCTGGAAAGGGCTGCTTTCAGGTATTCTATGTCCCATGGTAAAAGCCCGCAAAGGGGAATATTATTTTACTTTGTACCAAAAAGGGGAAAACGGTGATGATTTATACAGAATAAAACCTTATCAATGTAAAGACTGGTTATCTATCAAAGAAGAATTATTGTTACACCACCAGCCGGTGTATATTTTTGGTCATGGATTGAGGGAAATTATTGAAAATAAAGAAAGTAATAATTGTTTAGAAAATATTTATTTTATGTTCAAAGAACAGGAGCCACCAGGTGCGGCAAATGTGGCTTTAATTGGGGAAAAGAAAATTTCTCAGAAAGAAACTGATAGTGTATTTGATTTATCTCCTTTTTATATTCGCAGGTCAGCTGCCGAAATAAAAAGGGATGAAGCCAATAAAATATAAAAAAGGTATCAACAATAGTGGAAGAAAAAATCATTTTGGGAATTGAAACCTCCTGTGATGAAACATCAGTGGCCATTGTGAAAAATGGAAGGCAAATATTATCTAATATTGTTTCCTCTCAGATGGAGATACACGAGAAATATGGTGGTGTTGTTCCGGAGATTGCCTCAAGACAGCATATGGATTATATCTATATTGCCTGTCAGGAAGCATTGGAAGAAGCAGGAATAAACCTGAAAGATATTGACGGGATTGCTGTTGTTAATGGCCCCGGACTAAAAGGGTCATTACTGGTTGGTCTATCCTTTGCCAAGGCAATTGCCTTTTCTCTGAATAAGCCTTTATTTGGAATAAATCATATTGAAGGTCATATCTATGCTAATTTTTTAAACCATCAAGAGATTAAAACACCATTTATCTCTTTAATTGTTTCCGGTGGCCATACATCTCTTATTCTGGTAACAGAAATGGGAGATTATCAGGTACTTGGTACTACGAGAGATGATGCAGCAGGGGAGGTATTTGATAAAATAGCCAAATATTTGAATTTGGGATACCCTGGAGGCCCGGTTATCGAAAAATTAGCCCTGAAAGGGAAGAAAGATGCCATTAATTTCCCCCGTCCATTAATGAAAGCACCTGGGTTTGATTTTAGTTTTAGCGGCTTAAAGACAGCAGTTATATATTATGTAAAAGATATAGTAAAAATGAAAAAGCCCTTAGAATTAGAAAATATTTGTGCATCTTTTCAGCAGGCAGTGGTGGACACGCTGGTGTATAAAACATTAGCTGCTGCTCAGAAGCACAATATTGACAGAGTTGCCATAGGTGGAGGGGTTGCTGCAAACGAAAATTTAAGGGAAGAGTTTTCAAAGAAGGCGAAGATGAAAAATGTATCCGTCTATTTTCCATCCAAAGAGCTATGTACGGATAATGCAGCGATGATTGCAGTTGTCGGATATTATAAATTAATTAAGGGAAATAGTGATTTTTTTGACATAGATGTGTTTACAGGATAATTAATAAGATATCACTATAAAACAGGATATATTAGTAATAATATATTACTAATAGGGTAAAATGCACCAAAATAGAGTTAAATGGCCTTAAATAGTGTTTGCAAAAAAATAAGACATTATATATTATGATAAAGGTAATTTTAGCACTCTCATTAAGAGAGTGCTAAATCATTTCAAATATATTATAGTATAAGGAGGAACAGATATGGACGTTAAAAAAATTAAACCTTTAGGCGACCGCATCCTGGTAAAACCGGTTGTGGAAGAAGAAAAAACTAAAGGAGGTATCGTATTACCGGATACGGTATCAAAAGAAAAACCTCAAGTTGGTGAAGTGCTCGCAGTAGGCCCCGGCCGAACAAATGATGATGGCAAAACTTTCCCCATGAGTTTTAAAAAAGGCGATAAAGTTGTCTATGCTAAATATTCAGGTACTGATCTAAAAGATGAAAATGATGAAGATTATCTTCTCTTGAGCGAAAAAGATATTCTGGCTATTTTAAAATAGTTAAAAACAGGGAAATAAAAATAAAATGATTTTTATAGAATGCAATTTTGATTGAATAAGGAGGAAGGAAAATTATGGCTAAACAGTTTATGTTTGACGAAAAAGCTAGAAATGCGCTAAAAAAAGGTGCAGATACTTTAGCTGAAAGTGTAAAAATTACCCTCGGACCAAAGGGTAGGAATGTAGTGTTAGAGAAGAAATATGGTTCTCCTACTATAACCAATGATGGGGTAACTATTGCCCGAGAAATTGAAGCAGAAGATCCTTTTG
>CAZPII010000137.1:0-5004 GCA_964586485.1 uncultured Atribacterota bacterium
ATATCTTAAAAATAAGTATACCACACAAAATATAAAATATTTAAAATCATTCTCATTGATTGAAAATTAGAATAGTTTTGCTTTGGTAGAACCTTTAAACTTAGTAGCATTTTACTGCAGATGCTTTAAAAGTTAAATAAACTTTACTTCCTACATTCAACTTCATTTTCTGAAATGATTCCCGGGTAATTGTAGCTATTAAATGAACACCAATATCTACGACAATCCTGATTAATTGGTTTTGTTGGGAAATATTTATAATATTACCCGCGAATGTATTTCTGGCGCTGGAGGAAAATTGTTCATATGATATGATAATATCTCTTGGATCAATATAAATATATGCCACCCCGCTTTTTTCAGTTACTACAGCAAACCGGACATCCTCTGTTATATTAAACCATTGTAAGCCATCATTGTGACTAATGGCACCTCTAAATATATTTTCGGGCATATGCTGGACAATTTTACCATCAAGTAGGGAAATTATTTTGTCTGCTAAACGATAGGCCTGGGAAAGGTTATGGGTTGTAAAAATAACGGTGGTTTTAATTTCCTGATTTATTTTCCTGATTATTCTCTCTATTACATCAATATATCCCTGATCAATATTCGAAGTAGGCTCATCTAAAAAAAGGATTTCCGGTTCCAGTGCTAAAGATCTGGCAATAACAACGCGCTGAGCTTCACCTCCTGAGAGTTGATGTGCATCTCTTTTTTCAAAACCCGGCATTCCCACCATTTCTAAAGCTTTTTTTACTCTTTTCGCCTGCTTAACTGCAGGTACTCCTCTTATCTTTAATCCATAGGCAATATTATTAGATATGGTAGTTTGGAATAAAAAAGGTTTTTGGTGGACCAGGGTCATTTGCCTTCTGATTTTCAACATCTCCGAACTGGTACTATTATTAATTTTTTTGTCTTTAAAAAATATTTCTCCTCCATCAGGCTTTTCCAACAAGTTTAATATATTTATCAAGGTTGTTTTGCCGGATCCATTGGGACCTATAATAGCATAGACATGGCCTTTTTTAAAACATAAAGAATGTATATCTAAAACAATTTTCTTATTATACCTTTTTTTAAGATTCTTAACCTTAAGTAATTTTTGTCCGTCCATACTATTTGCCTCTATTCCCTTTTGCCCTGTAAATGACTTAAGAAGATATTTATACTTAATGAAATCAATAACAAAATAACTCCCAGGGCAATTCCAAAACCAAACTCTCCCTTCGATGTTTCAAGTGAGATTGCTGTAGTCATAGTTCGAGTAAATCCTTTAATATTGCCCCCTAACATCATAGCAGCACCCACTTCTGCAATATTTCTGCCAAATCCGGCAATAATTGCAGACATAACTGCATAGCGTGCTTCTTTGATTACTGCACAGGCAGCCTGTATTTCCGTCGCCCCTAATGTTAAGGCAGTATTCCGAACTTGAACATCGATCCCCTGTATTGCTGAATGCGTAAGAGCAATAACTATGGGCATTGATAATACAAACTGGCCGATAACAACTGCCGTCGGTGTATATAATAAACCGAAATAACCCAATGGACCTACCCGGGATATAAAAGAATATACAATCAATCCAATAACTACAGTAGGTATAGCCAATGAATTATTCAATAAAATGATTACAAACTTCTTTCCTCTAAAATTTTTTGCTCCCATTAAAAACCCGAAAGGTACACCTAATAATGATGCTAAAATAATTGCGATTGATGAAACCCTTAAGGAAAACAAAACAATTTGAAAAATCTCTTTATCTAATGAAAATATTAGTGCAAAAGCCTGCTGTAATCCTTCTCTGATAAAACTCAAAATATTTACCCCAACTAATTATATAAGTTACTTTTTGTTCTGCTTTTTCTTATATTTCAACTGAATATTTCCAAGCAATATAACTTCCTGCTTTGGACTTCAGGTGAAAAATTATCATATGGCTTAGCTTGATCTTTTTATGGTAAAACCATTTTATTTAATCATATTATGCACTCATCGAGTATCAGGGGAAAACAAAACTTCACCGTGAGCCTTAAAATCTCCGATTATTCTCTGTCCTTCTATCGAAGTCACCCAGGCAATTAATTGCATTGCTTCCATATATTTTACATGCGGATGAACAGCAGGATTTACTGCAATAATTCCATATGGATTAAAAAGCCTTGGGTCACCTTCTGATAAAATTACCAACTCTATTTTGTCCTTGGTAGCTAAATAGGTTCCCCTATCCGCAAGGACATACCCCTGATTTTCATTGGCAACCAACAAAGCGGCCTCCATGCCTTGTCCAATCTCCAGATACCATTTTCCCTCCGGACCAATGCCTGCGCTATCCCATAAACCCAGTTCTTTCATACGTGTACCCGATTCATCCCCCCGAGAAACAAAATAAACCGGATTTTCGGCATGGGCTATTTTGGTTAAAGCCAAAACAGCATCTTCTTCACCGCTAATACCTGCTGGATCATCACTCGATCCAAGAATAATAAAATCATTATACATAACATCTCTACGATTAACTCCATACCCATCTTCTATAAATTCTTCTTCCGCCTCACGGGCATGAACCAGGATAACATCCACGTCACCATTTTTCCCCAATTGTATAGCAGCACCCGTTCCTACTGAGATGACATCGACTTTGATGTCATATTTTTCTTCAAAAGCTGGCAACAAAACATCTAACAATCCTGAATTTTCAGTACTGGTGGTAGTTGCTAATTTTAAATTCGTCTGAGCTGTAGATATTGTACTAATAAACATAGCTATGGTAATTACCAATAGAACCAATATATTAATGTTTATATTTTTTTTCATTATTAAAACATTTTCCTTTCTGTTTCAGTTATAAAATCCAGGCATTAAGGCAATAAAAAAACCAACACTGTGCCTGGTGTTGGCTAAAATATTTTCCCCACTAAAACCTCCTTTCCAAACACGGGAGGAATAAATGTTTCCCTTTATTCCCTATCGTCTATACACCATGATTTTCATTTTAGGTGTCATAGCTCGGAGTATTATTATAAAGTTTTTATTATCTATTTTTTAAAAGTATAATATAGTCTTCGTACTTAAGCAAGAAAAAAATATAATTACTGCAAAGTTACACTCACTATAGTATGTGGCAATATAAAAAATGGGATAAATTCAATGATAATGGAAAAAATTACTGTAAATCCTATGTAAAAAGTCAAGACTATAGTAAAATTAAAGTCGATATATTGTTAAACAAGTCAGAAGAAAGGTTGTATCAAATGAATAAAAAATTAGCGAAAGCAAAAAAGGCTTATAAAAATATGGATTTTATCAATAGCGGTGATGCACGGGTTATTCGAATTTTGTCAGAATTACTGGAACCAATGCAACGTTTTCGTAAGCAAAAAATTGATGATACTATTGTCTTTTTTGGCTCAGCAAGAACTAAGTCTCCAGCTGATGCCAAAAAACATCTAACAAAAATAAAAAAGTACATTGCTGAATCAACCAATAAAATAGATAAAAATCTACAAAATGAATTGAAAATTGCCCAAAATCAAGTTTCCCTTTCTCATTACTACCTAGATGCCACAAAGCTGGCAAAACGTTTAACAGATTGGTCTAAATCACTAAATTCAAATTCACATTTTATCGTTTGTTCAGGAGGAGGATACGGGATGATGGAAGCTGCCAATAAGGGCGCCACTGAAGCAGGGGGAAAATCTATTGGATTAAATATAAGTATCCCAATGGAACAATATCCCAATGAATATATTACTCCAGAACTAAATTTCGAGTTTCATTATTTTTTCATGCGAAAATTTTGGTTTGTCTATTTGGCAAAAGCACTGGTTATTTTTCCCGGGGGTTTTGGAACATTAGATGAACTGTTTGAAGTGCTAACCCTGATTCAAACCAAGAAATTAACCAAAACCCTTCCTATTGTTATATATGGTTCAGCATACTGGGATCAAATTATCAATTTAGATGCTATGGTTCAATATGGAACAATCAGCAAAGAAGATCTTAATTTACTTAAATTCTGTGATACAGTTGATGAAGCATTTACCTATTTGACCAAAGAGCTCACAAAACTTTATCTGGATACTAAATAGTTTTTTAAATAGAAAAATCTATCTCGCAGGCGGGTCATATAAAGGGATAAGATATTGTTCTCTCTCCTCCTTAAAACGCTGTAATTCAGGAGCATATGAATCTTCGATCTGTTGGGGTGTAAAGCCTTGTCCCAGATAATTACCAATTTTGTCAGTTCCCATTATTTTATCAAACATGACAATATTATCGGGTGTGCTCCTGGGGACATGAAAATCTCCCAGTAAAAAGGCATAGGCCAACGCATATATTCCACTTTTGGCTGGATTAAAGGTATGGAAATCATAAATTTCCAAGCGAACACCTCCTGAAGTATCTCGTTCTTCAGGAATGAAGTATACTCCTGGTAATTCTGCTTCATTAAGCAGTTCAGCATATTGAACAGAATCAAGACCTTTTCCCCCAATCCAGCGGAATTGGTCTCTTTGGAAAACACCGGTCCCCTCCCCTAAGCCGGTAGCCATATATCCATACAGAGAGATAATGCCAGGAATATTTGGGGAAGTCTGCACAAAAGGAAGTCCTGTATCATTAAAAGACATCGCTCTGTGATAGCCATTCATGGCTATAACGGTCAAATCAGCCCCTATTTTTCGGTTATAAAAAAAAGCCAATTCGCCTGCAGTCATACCATGAGCCATAGGCAGATTATCTACCCCCATAAAAGATTTAAAATTATCCTCCAATAATGGTCCGTCTACAATTAAACCCCCCAATGGATTAGGTCGGTCTAATACAATAATTGGTTTATTATATTTTTCAGCTGCTATCAAACAGTATTGTAGAGTAGACATGTAAGTATAAGTTCGGGCTCCGATATCCTGGATATCAAAAAGCAGAACTTCAATATCAAGCAACATTTCTTTGGTTGGCATTCGAGTCTTCCCGTAAAGACTATAAACAGGAATA
>CAZPII010000138.1:0-4928 GCA_964586485.1 uncultured Atribacterota bacterium
GAACAATGTCAATATATATTAAAAAATTTTACTGAAGAAGAAATTATTATTAGAACTTTATATTTATACTCAAGTGCTCTAATGTCTTCTGGGAATCGGGAACAAGCTGCTGAAATGTATCAGGAAATTATTTCCAAGTATCCATCAAGTTCATTTGCCCAATCTTCTTATTTACGTTTATCAGAGATAAAATTTTTACAGGATAGGGAAGAAGAGGGTATTAATATGTTAGATCGGTTAATCTCCGAATATCCTCAATCTACTCAAACCAGAGAAGCTGGCTGGAAGTTGGCTCGTTATTACACCGAAAAGGATATAACCCAAAAATCCCTGGAATATTATCAGTTAATATTTGATAAATTTCCTCAGAGCAGCCAGGCAGATGATGCCCTTTATTGGTTAGCCAAATTAAATTATCCCAATGAAAAAGAAAGAGGGATTTTTTGGTATAAAACGCTCTTAAAGCAGTTTCCAGATAGTTATTATGCTTTTCGTGTTCCAGATGAGTTAAAAGATGAAGTTTCCGATCTCAATAATATTATTTTAATGAGTAAAAATGGTAATACTATAGAGGAATTCAAAAAAGATCATTTTCCGGGAGATCAGATAGCCCAATTGTCAGCCTATAAGGCAGAATTGCTGCAGAGCATTGGTTTTTACCGGGAATCTATTTTAGAAACAATCAATGCCCTTAACCGAGAATCAGAGAATGTTAATCTAATGTATTTACTTGCTGAAACTTACCATAAAAGCGGAGAATATTATCGCTCCATTGGTTGGGCGCAGATAATACTTAATAATTTCCGAAACAACAATACCATTAAAAAGATACCTTTGCAGATCTGGAAATATGCCTTTCCTGTCTCTTTTTCTTCTATAGTTAAAGAAATAGCCCGTGATTACGGTCTTGACCCATATCTGGTTTGGTCTACCATAAGAGAAGAAAGCCATTTTAACCCTTACAGCGAATCAAGAGCAGGAGCACGAGGGTTAATGCAGGTTATTTTATCTACAGGTGAGTGGATTTCCCAAAAGCTCGGTTACCGGAATTTTGAATATGATTTGCTATTTGAACCTGAGGTAAATATTTATTTTGGATGTTGGTATTTGCATTATTTGCAGGAAAAATACCAGGGAAAGCATTATCTTATGATTTCGGGATATAATGCCGGTCCCGGTATTACTGATCGATGGATTGAAAATCTTGATGTGGCCGATATTGATTCTTTTATAGAAAACATTCCCTATCAAGAAACTACCGAACATATAAAAAAGGTGATGCGGTCTTATCAGATTTACAGAATTATTTATAATAGTATCGAGGATAAATTTTAAATTCAAGGTTAAAATTTTTAGATAACCAGATAACTACCATAGATAGAATTAAATCAGTTAAAAATAGACAAGAAAATTGACAAAACCATAAAATAACCATAAAATAATTTTAAGATATAATTTTTAATATTAAAATTTTTAAAAATAAATTATTAATGCGAAAATAAAAAATGTTAATATTTTTTTGAGAAATATAACCGGACTATATTGTATTTAGGAGGAGAAAATAATGGAAGAATATTTATCAGCAAAACAGGTTGCGGAATATCTGCAAGTTAAACCACTAACTATTTATCAATGGGCAAGAGAAGATAAAATTCCGGCAATAAAAATTGGCAGAATATGGCGCTTTAAAAAAGATGCGATTGATGCTTTTTTAGAAGAACAGCTGCATAGTAAAGATAATGAGGCATAGATATTCTTACTTACTTAGTTATTTTACCAAAAAAATTGCGATGTGCGATCTAAGTATTTTTTAATTTGTAATATTATAGAAACAAAATTGCCTTGGAAAAATAGTTTAAAAGATTAAAAGATATTAAATAAAAAGTATCTCATTTTACTATTTTGTAAATTTGTGATATTATATTACGGAAATTAAAAAAATTGATTAGAATTTAAAGTTTTTTACCTTTCATTTATATATATCTGTTCATTTCATTACTCTATATAATAAAGATTACTCCATAATTTAATTAGGTGTTATAGAAGAATGAATCATACCAAAAGAAATACTATTACCTGTATAACCCGGGCAAGATTAATTTTTGTGCTACTGAATATTTTTTTTCTAATAATTTTTACCTTTAATGTATTTGCCCAGGACTACATAGAGTATAAAATAAAAGAAGGTGACTGTTTGTGGACAATTGCCCAAAAATTTCAATTGTCAATACAAGATGTTACTGAAGAAAATGATATCGAGCAGGATCAAATTCTTTCCCCCGGCCTATTGATAAAGATTCCTCAAAATAAGAGAGATGATTCTACCAAAAATGAAGATAGCCCAACTGTCATTCATACTGTACAGAAAGGTGAAAGCTTATGGAATATCGCCCAACAGTATCACTTATCTTTGGATTGTATTTCTTCGGCAAATAATTTAAAAGAACTAGATTCTCTTTCCATCGGACAAGAGCTGAAGATTCCAATAGATAAAAATCAGACAGGAGAAGGAAAAGAAAAAGATGAACTTTTCTTCGAAGACGAAGCTTCAAAATTTCAAGGAATAAGTACAAGCTTGAACCAGGAATTCAGGGATACGGTAAAAGAGATAGATTATGCTGTTAAACCCGGTGAAAATTTATGGACTATTGCTCAGAATTATCAGGTTTCTTTAAATGATCTCTCACAGGTGAATGACTTAGAAAATGCCGAAAAGTTATCCATAGGCCAGATTATTAAAATCCCCTTAGGTACAGGTAGTAAATCTAAAGATGAAGTAGTTGACAAGGGAGACGGCAGCAAAATTGAACCTCAGGAGAACTGGTTAGAGCATATTGTGGAATATGGCGAAAACATTTCTACAATAGCTCAAAAATATCACATGCCAATTGAAACAATTTGCCAGCTTAATCAGATATCACAAAAAGATTATGTCTATCCAGGGCAAAGGCTTAAAATAAAACCCAATTATCCAGGAGCGATTGAATTAAAATCAACTGGGGATAATGGACAGCAAAATAAAGATAGTCAAAAAAATAACGTCTCTTCAGAGGAAGAATCTCAACCGGTTTATTATACCGTGGCATCGGGAGACACGCTGTGGACTATTGCTCAACACCATAGTGTATCAATGGAAAGTATCCTTGCGGTTAATTATTTAAATAACAAAGATGTCCTCTCTGTCGGTCAAAAATTGGAAATTCCTGCTATAGGCGGAGCGGATAAAAATAAAGATGATATTCAAATGGTAGAATATAAAGTAGTAAAAGGTGATACACTCTGGAATATTGCCCAGAAATTTGATGTGAGAATGCACGAAATTATTAGTGTAAATCAATTGCAAAGTATTGGTCAACTCTCTGTAGGGCAGAAATTAGATATTCCTACTAGTGGGATAGCATTAGAACAAGAAACAGAAAAAACTACTACAGTAGCACAGGAGGAAACTCCAGAAGATGTAGTTCATTATGTACAAAAAGGGGAAACGTTATGGAATATCTCCAGGAAATACCAAGTGAGTCTGCAGTCAATTACCAGTGCCAACAATATATCTGAAAACAGCCGGATTGTTGTCGGGCAGAGGCTTGTAATACCAAATGTTAGAAATTCAAGAATTTCTTCTTATTCTTATATCTGGCCTGTGAATGGCCTTATAACCTCTCAATTTGGCATAAGGACCTTGGGTGGCAGACGAGACTACCATACCGGAATAGATATTGATGGACGTACCGGGACATCTATAAAAGCCGTAGAAAGTGGCAAAGTGAGTTTTTCCGGCTATATCAATGGATACGGCAATGCTGTTATTATTGAACATGCCAATGGTTATTCTACTGTGTATGCCCATAATTCATCTAATCTGGTAAAAGAGGGACAAAATGTGTCCAAGGGAGATATTATTGCCAGGTTAGGCGCTAGTGGTAATGCAACTGGTTCTCACCTCCATTTTGAGATTAGAGAAAATGGGAAGCCTGTTAATCCGCTTAACTATTTACCATAATAAGACCAAAAGTCATTTGGTTCTCTATTTAGTCTTTTCTCCAGCTATCATAAAAAAGATTAAGCTAAGGCAAATAATAATTTTTCACCTGAAGTCCAAAGCAGGAAATTATATTGCTCAGAAATATTCAGTTAAAATATAAGAAAAAAACTCACCTCTTTTTGAAGCTTCTTAAAACCACTTACTATATGGTTGTAATGTTTACTAATAATGTAATAAATTGACGTTCTAGTAAATATAGGGTATAATATTGTTTTAGAAGTCTTATATAAATTATAGATGAAGAGGTGTATGATTTGAATCCGGAGGTTAAAACGGGATATTACCCGTTGCCTATATTTAAAAAAGGGGATAAAGTTGCCCACCCAATATTTGGTGTTGGCAATATAGCAAATATAGAAGAAAAACATGTTTTAGATAAGAGTGAAAAATATTACATTCTTGATCTGACTATGCACCAGATGACCCTCATGATCCCGATAAGAAAAGCCAGTGATATTGGTTTAAGAAAAATCTTGAGTAAAGAAAAGATTCCTGAAGTATTGGAAGTTTTGAGTCGTGAAATTGATGAAATGGAACAGGATTATAAATCAAGAATTAAATCTCAGTTGGAAATGGTAGATAGTGGCAATTTAAAAAAGGTTGCCCAAGTTGTTAAGAATTATAACAGACGAAAAAAAACAGACACACTATCTGCTACTGAGAAAAGTTTACTGGAAAGAGCGAGAAAAATATTAACCAGCGAGATCAGGGCAGTCTATGGTATAGAGGAAAATGAAGCAAAATTAATGATTAAGGAACATTTAAAAAACACTAACTAAAAGATATAACAAAAATTCATGAAAGCAAAATTAATAAAATAAATTACCAGGTAAAAAGTTAAACCCCTTTTAGAGGTTCTTAAAGCCACCCGCTATGCAGGTGCGAT
>CAZPII010000139.1:0-4924 GCA_964586485.1 uncultured Atribacterota bacterium
TTTCTCATACTCCCAGAATACCGGGTATTGATGGAAGAAAAATGAGTAAAAGTCTCAAAAATGATATTTCTTTATCAGATGTTCCTGAAGATATAAAGAGTAAAGTGACTTCAATGATAACAGATCCGGAAAAAATCAGGTTGTCCGATCCCGGACATCCTGAAGTTTGTGTTGTATTTAAATATCACGAAATATTTAATCGCGAGGAACTACCAAATATTGAAAATGATTGCAAAAAAGCTAAATTGGGTTGTGTAGCATGTAAAAAAAGATTAGCTGAGGTTTTGGTAGAGTATTTTCAAGGTTTTAGAGAAAAGAGAAAATATTTTGAAAAAAATCCCCAATTGGTTTGGGATACTTTAATGAAAGGAAGCGAAGAAGCAAGAAAGGTTGCAGCTAATACACTAAATGAAGTAAGACAGGCAATGAAGATTGATTATCTATGAATAAAGATAATTTTGTTAACATAAAAATTGAAAAATATGTGTATTCAATCCAACAACTATTTTCTAAGGTTAAAAATGGAGAAATAGAAAGTGAAAAAATACCCTTATTAAATATTATCAAAAAATATCTTTCATACCTGATTTCAGCAAAATCGGAATATATTAATTTGGATATTACCGCTGATTTTTTGCTTTCAGTATCTAATCTTATTTTATGGAAATCTACTTTACTTTTGCCGGTTTGTCGGGAAGAGGGCGGTGAAGAAGATGAAGATGAAACCAATGAATCAAGAGAAGGATATTGGGAAGAATATAGAAAATATCAGTCTTTAATTCAGATATTTGAAGACAAGGAAATTAAACAGAAAGATATATATTTAACTTATCTTGATTCAGAGTCTGATAATAGTGGTGAAGACTATCAAAAAAACCATTTTTCAGAGCTTATTTTGGCCATAGAATCCATAATATCCCGGAAGACTGATCAGGATACTATTAATATAACCAGACGTGAGTACAATATAATGCAAAAGATTGAGCAAATCGAAGAAAATTTTAAAGAAAATGAGGGGAAACTTTCTTTTCAGGAAATGATATCAAATGATTGTTCAAGGATAGAAGTTATAATTATATTTTTAGCTTTATTAGAATTAATATGCCAGGGCAAAGTTGATTATAGACAGCCAAGGAATTTTGGAGAAATCATTTTCTACCGAAAGGAAGATAAAAAATTAAAGAAATAGAAAATTTAGTCTTAAATATTGACAATAGCAAAAAAATCATTGAAGTCCTGTTATTTGTAGCAAATAAACCATTATCAATCAAAAAAATTAGGCGTATTATTGGAAAAAGCAGTGCTGAAATAAGAAAATTAATAGAAGGTCTTCAAGATGAATATCAGCAACATAACCGACCTTTTTTTATCCAGGAAGTTGCAGCTGGTTATACTTTTGTTACAAAACCGGAATATGCTTCCTGGATAAAAAAAATGGACTGTAATGAGAAAAAGACTACATTATCTAAAGCTTCAATAGAAACTCTAGCTATTATTGCCTACAATCAACCCATTACCAGAATTGAAATTGAAAAAATTAGGGGTGTAGATAGTACTAGTATATTATTAAACCTTTTAAAAAATGATTTTATTAAGGTGAGCGGAAGAAAAAAAGTTCCCGGAAATCCTTTGTTATACCGGGTTACAGGAAAGTTTTTATTGCATTTTGGTTTAAAAAGCATGGCAGATTTACCACCTATTGATGAATTAGGATTTCAAGATGAACAAGATAAGATTACAAAAATATTTAGCAAAAAAGGGAATTGATTCCAGAAGAAAATGCGAAGAATTAATTGTAAATGGAAGAGTTAAGGTTAACCACCAAATTGTACAAAAATTGGGAACCAAAGTTGATCCAATAAAAGATCTGGTGGAATTGGATAATATAATTATTGGTGAAAAAGTTGATAAAATATATATCCTGTTAAATAAACCAAAAGGCTATCTGTGTACCTATAGTGACCCTTTTGGTAGGCCAACTATATATAATTTACTTGAAGGGGTTAACACAAAAGTAAATTATGCCGGGAGACTTGATTATCTTTCTGAAGGATTGGTTTTATTAACCAATGATGGAGATTTAATATATAAAATAACTCATCCTAAGAAAAAAATCAGGAAAGTTTATCTAGTAAAAATAAACGGAATCCCCAAAAATGAAGATATTAAAAAATTAGAAAAGGGAATACTATTATCCCCTAACCTTACTACACGTTCCAGTCTTATAAAATTTATCAGGAAAAACAAACATACTTCAGTATTAAAAGTTACTTTATGGGAAGGGAAGAAAAGGCAAATCCGGAGGATGTTTTCTTCGATTGGATTTACAGTATTGCAACTAAAAAGAATCAAAATTGGTATCCTATCATTAGAAAATCTAAAATCCGGTCATTATCGATATCTTGCTAAACAGGAAGTAGAAAAATTAAAAAATAGTATTTGAGAAAAACAAAGAAAAGGGAAAATAATGCATTATAAAAATAATGGGTTAATTATTACAATTGATGGTCCTGCAGGGGCGGGTAAAAGTACTTTAGCAAAAAATTTGGCACAGAAAATCGGATATCGTTATATTAATACCGGAGATCTCTATAGATATATAACATACTGTGCTTTACAGGAAAATCTGGATATAAAAAATTGCGAAGAAATGACAAAATTGTCAAAGAAAATTGTCGATCGATTCATGAAAGAGAATGATTCTAAAAACAACTTGCAACTATTTATCAATCAAAAAAAAACAATCATGGAGAAAATCCGTAGTCCAGAAATAAATAAAAACGTATCTTATGTTGCTCAATGCTCATCTGTACGGAAGAATATGATGCCATTACAACGAATATTAGCCAGGGGCGGATCTGTAATTATAGAAGGGAGAGACATCGGTTCGGTAATTTTGCCTAATGCAGATATAAAATTTTTTATTGATGCCGATGAACAAACCAGAATTATACGTAGATATAAGGAACTAAAAGAAAAAGGTTATGCAGTTACTTTTTTTGATGTAAAGAAGGAAATTACCATGCGCGATTCTATTGATAGCAAAAGAAAAATTGCACCTTTAATTAAACCAAAAGATGCTATTGAAATTAACACATCAAATAAGAATATTGATGAAATTGTTCAAACAATGTTTGAGATAGTTCAAAAACATTTAAGGAAAAAAGTAAACTATGGAAATATTTAAAGCCAAACATATTGGTTTTTGTTTTGGGGTAAAGAGAGCCATAAATCGCGCAAATCAAATATTGACTGAGGTACAGAATACTAGTGATGTCTATATGCTAGGTGAAATTATACATAATCCTCAGGTTATCAAAGAATTTCAAAAAAAGGGTGTTAATATTATCCAGGAAATATCCCAGGTTCCCTCACATAAATATCTAATTACCAGAGCCCATGGAATATCAAGAAGTGAATATGAGGCAGCAAAAAAAAGAAATCTCAAATTAATTGATACTACATGTCCTTATGTAAAGAAAATACATCAATTTGCAGATATATTGAGAAAAGAATATTATCAGATTATCATTTTCGGTGACACCGATCACCCGGAGATTAAGAGTTTATTGAGTTGTATTAATGATAATGCTAGAGTGATACAGTCTGTTGAAGAAATTAAAAAATGTTCTTTTGTTTATAAAGAAAAAATTGGTCTTCTTTCTCAGACCACAAAAGATATTAAACAATACAGGAAAATAATATCCGAAATTTTCAACAAGAGTAAGATAGATGAATTGAGAATATTTAATACCATTTGCAAGGCAACAAAATTAAGGCAGGATTCAACTCGAAAATTGGCAAAAAAAGTAGATTTAATGATTGTGGTTGGTGGACTGAATAGTGCCAATACCACTCGTTTAGCTATTTTAAGTAAGCAAGTAGGTGTTAAGACTTATCATATAGAAACAGCAGATCATTTAAAGGCTCAATGGTTCAATGGAAAGAAGAAAATTGGTATCACCAGTGGTGCCTCAACACCTGATTATATTACTACAAATATAATAAAAAGAATTAAAGAAATAAATCCAAATTAAAATGCTTTTTTAAGAAACTTTTTCAACTTTTCCTGATTTTAAACATTTTGTACAAACATTTATTTTGCATACTGTATTATTCTTTTTTACCTTTATTTTCTGGATATTAACTGACCACTTTCGATTGCTTAATTTATGTGAATGACTAATTTGTTTGCCAAATTGAGGGGCTTTCCCACAGACACTGCATTTTGCCATAATACTTCCTCCAGTTTATTTTTTCTTGAAAAATTACAAAAAATATTTTATCATAGTTGAGTCACAATAATCAAGTAATTTACGAAGATTGTTTAAGTAGTGCAGAAAATTATCATAAATATTAGTAAGAAGTGGGGAAATTGATGAAAATTGTAGCAGGTATGTACAAGGGGTTTCGTCTAAATACATTTAAGGGTAGAGAAATACGGCCTACTCCCAGTAAAGTAAGAGAAGCAGTCTTTGATATACTTGGTTCAAGTGTAGTTGAGTCAGATTTTTTAGATTTGTTTGCAGGAACAGGTGCTGTCGGGATAGAAGCCTTTAGCCGGGGTGCAAAAAAGGTGACTTTTGTAGAAAAAAATAAAAAAGCAATAGGATTAATTAAAGAAAATTTGTCAAAAATATATCATGATGACTTTTCAGATATATTAAAAAATGATTGTTACAGAGCAATAGAGAAAATAAATAAAGAGAAGAGAAAGTATGATATTATATTTTTGGACCCCCCTTATAAAAGAAATTATATAGTAAAGACACTTTTGGAAATTGATCAAAGTAGGATTTTTAAAAAAAACGGTTTAATCATGTTACAGCATCATGTTAATGAAAAGTTTCAGGGAAATTTTGAAAAACTGGAATTCATGAAAGGAAAAAAATACGGCAAATCCGCAATTACAGTTTTTCGATGT
>CAZPII010000140.1:0-4842 GCA_964586485.1 uncultured Atribacterota bacterium
TTATATAGATGATGATAGGCTGGAAGTAAGCGGAAACGTTAGAAGTAGTATGATTTTGGATTAAGGAAATTCTCAGGGGCCAATCTGTAAATGGTTAACCGGTTGACCCCAGGAACAATGGAGGATTGCATATGTATATTATAAACAATAGATACAAAATAAATTGGAAAAAATTGAGCATATTTTTCTTGATGATTGTGATTACTGCTTTTCTGATAAACGGTTGTGCCCGTTGGCCTGAAGAGCCCAACGGTGGTGGGGGAACCGGAGAAAAACAGTTGATTGTAAAAGTAGAAATCAATGAAGAGGGAACTATAAATACAGATGAAGGAAATTATTATATTGTCTTTGACACCAATAAGGACGCTTCTTTTCCACCTGATGATGAAATAGATAATTGGCAGGAAGGTTACTATTATGTCAAATTGGAGGACATAGGATTTTTCTTCGGTGAAGTATTGGAAGTAGGAACTTCAGAGCAATTTATCAGTGGAACCCAATCCGAAAGTTATTTCCAGGTTACTGTTAGTCTTGCTGATTTAGGCAATCCAGAAGGCATTCATATGAATGTTATTACCACTGATACGGATAATGAAACCTATGATGCTTTAGATACTGATTTTTATATCAACACCAGTCTACTTTTCCCAAAAACAGAAACTGATTCCTTGGAAGACTCCACCGGCGGCCCTGACTTCGACATTGCTCAGGTCACCACCACAATACTAACCCCCTAAAAAAACTGTCACAATTCAGGGACAGGTCCCACTTGCACATGAGGCCTGTCCCTTCGAATATAACACTAACAGATATCAACTTGCCACTATTCTTTAACTTTATACTTTATTTATTTAACCATTACCTTCTTTTTTGACTTCTATTCTACTGTAAATTATAATCAAGACAGGAAATAATGAATTAATTGAATCAAGGAGATTTATCCATGATAACTGAATACATAAAAGAAGCTTTAAAAAGAGCACATTACGAGATTATTGAGGATGAAGAACCATACTATGGCGAGATTCCTGAACTTAATGGTGTTTGGGCTACTGGTAAGAATCTTGAAGAATGTAGGGAAAATCTCATTGATGTTATAGAGGGTTGGATTATTTTAAGTATAAAAAAAGGACTTCCCATTCCAAAAATTGGCAAAATATCAATAGATGAAGTAAAAATGGTTAAAATGTAAATGACTAAACTGAGTCCAATTTCATTTAAAGAACTTGTCAAGAAACTAAAAAAATATGGATATCAAGGCCCTTATAGTGGTGGGAAACATTTATACATGATTAAAGAGAATATTAGAATCACAATGCCAAATCCTCATAAGAAAGATATCAGTGTAGATTTAATACTAAAAATATTAAAGCATGCCAGGATTAGCAAAGATGATTGGGTTAAAACTAAAAAATAAATACCTGCGCTGAGCAGGTCGTGGCGATCTCATCCATTTATTCTTGCAATCTTTACAAAATTTAAATACTAACGACTAGATACTATATTTATATTTATCCGCCGATGGTAATCGATTCGGTAGGGAAGGCGTTTATTTTGAAATCAACCCAGATAGATTGGGTGGATTGCTTGTAATTGATGCTGATTTCCCGGCAATGCAGATCTCTCACCACACTGATTACGCTATTCCTGATATCAAAATCATCAAAATAAACCGAACCACTGTAAGCCACCTTCCATTTATCACTTAGCTTAAGAGACATCTTGGTATCAACACGTTTGCTCCATTCCATATTATTTAAATCAAAATTGGTGCTCAGATTAATTTCATTATCCTCTTTTGGCTCCCATTTAATCTTAGTTCCCAGGTTGCCAAAAGATTCACTGACAAAGTTATAATTGGTGGATAGATTTACCTGCAGATTCTCTCTTGGTTTCAAAACTATATTTGCGCTGGCAGATTCTGTTAAAGGACTTAAAGCATCGAAGTTAAAGGGGGTTGGTCCTTCAGACATATAATAATTATAAGAAAATGTTCCATAAAATTCAGGTCGATAGCCCACTTTTAAATCCAATTTTCCGCCGAGTTGATAACGGGCTTCACCAGTTAGGTAAACATCCTGCCGATAAATACCAGAAGCAGTTAAGCTTATATTATCATTAATCTTAAAAGGTCGATTGACATTAATTATGTATTCTCCCCGAACATTCTCCTGGTCTGTAGCTCCTTCATAATACCGACCTATAGAGGCATCAAGGCTATAATTAATAGCTGTATTTTTTATTTTAGTACTGCTTTTCTTAAAAACAAGCTCAGGTAATTTATCAAGAGTCTTAGAGTCACCTCCACCGGCAAAAATCCCTTCATTCAGATCAATCTGTTTTTCGGTAATCAAACTCAAAGTATAACCATCCCCACTGTATCTAAGCAGCCATTCCGGTCGAAGTTGATGATCTACAGGTTGGTCACCCGAATCCTGAGAATTATATAATAATTTAAAATTCGATTTTATTTTATCCGTTAAGGTACTATCATAGGACAATTTAATATTTCCGGAGGTGGTTATAGTATCACTGATATTGAAGTTATATTTCCCGGTCAGGGTCAATAAGGAATCTTCCCATTTTTTATAAAGATAGAAATCCGGTTTGACAACATGAGAAGAATTGTCTGCTCCGGAATAAATTGTCCCATCATAAACTACATTTGCTTTTAATCTTAGATTATTTTCAAAATTTTGCCAGTAGCTGACCCTGGCATCGAGGTCATATGTGCTGGTATTTTTCCTTTTCAATCCATATAAATATAATTCCAGCTCTCCATCATCAACGCTTTCTTCTCCCAGTTCAAAAGTATGTTCAATTCCTGCTCCTAACCCTTTTTTCTCCATCAAATCCAGGTAAATACTGCCATAGGATGTCGCGTCTTCTACATAGTTAATTTGATTTTTGAAAAACCATCCCTCACTACTGCTTTGTCCAATATCAGGAAGATAAGGAAGTTGATTTTTTCCTCTTAAGAAAATCATAAAAGAAGGTAAGGTAAATAATTTTCTTTCACCTTCATACCAGGATACTTTTTTGGCAATGATTTTATCATCTGGATAGATAGTGATCTGTTCGGCTTCAATGTGCCAGTGTGGTTTTTCCAGGTCACAGGTGGTAAAAACACTACTGGTTATTTCAATCGTTTCCGGGAAGTTTTCCAATCTTTTTCCCTGATAATATACTTTTCCTTTGATTTTCTCACCAGTGGTTTCTCCAGACAGTTCATCCATGATTATTTTTTCGGTTTCCCAGTTATAATTCAGAGCCTGGCTGGAATAGCTTTCTTTCCCTTTGGTAAATACTACTTTTTCTTTGGCAATAAGCTCACTTTTATCAGGTGTTATCTGTACAAAATCTGCTTCCAGAACAATATCCTGGTAACGTAAATTGACTTTTTTCCTGGCGATAATAACATCTTCTCCGTCAACAATTTGGTAACTGAGAGATTCGGCATCAATATTTAAACCACCTTCAACATCCTCAACTCCTTCTTCATCGGACGGTTCCTCTTCTTCCACCTTTTCCTGAAAACTAAAAATACCGCCAGTAATTGATTCAGCAATAGCACTATTCTCTCCGTCATAACCGGTAACTTTATACTGCCACTGGTATTGATGGTTTTTTTCCAGTTCTTTGATGGCATCATCTTTACTGAAGGTAATTTTGCTTGAATTGATATCAGAAACATCGACTTTCCATACTTCTTCGTCTTCAGTCAGGTCATGGATTAAAAATTCCCCCTGTGCAGAATAGATAACATTTTTAAAGGGGAAAGTAGTAATGTCAATAGATTCCCATTGGAACGCTGGTTCTTCTTCTTCGACTACTTCATTGTCTATTGGGGACTTGGCTGTACAGGAGGGGAGCCAAAAATCCACGGATATTTGCTCTGTTCTTCCTGTAGACTCTCCACGCGAATATCCTTCAATATAATATGTATAACTATTTCCTTCTGAAATATCATCATCTAACCACCAGAGCTGAAACCCTTCATCTTTATAATCCGCTCTGATTTCTTCAAATTCACCTTCGTTGATACTCTTGTAAATCCTGTATTCATCTGCATCTTCAAGGGCAGCCCATGTTAAGCGGACTTCGTATCCAGTAAAACCATCTTCAAATCGGGTAATTGCATAAGCTCCAATTTCTTCATCGGAGAAAATATCCTGAGCACTTACAGGAAAAACTGAAAGTGGCAAAATGGGTATAAATAAGAGTATAATACCTGAAATAAAAAATATTAAAGAATAATTATTTTTCTTTTTAGTGTTCATATCTAATTCCTATTTTTAAAAAAATTTATTTTTTAATCCCAAGTTATTTTTTATCTTCTTTAAACGGTATATTTTATACAGCATAATTAATGTTTTCTATTTTGTCATTGCGATACTACATACCCGATACTCGATACCATTTTATGTTTTTTCAGCCTGATAAACAAGGAAAATTCCCAGCACTACAAAAATAAGATTAGGTATCCAGGCAGCAATCAAGGGGTCTATCATACCACCTCGACCCAATGATCGACTCAATGAATAAACAACATAATAAATAAAAACCAGTCCAATGCTGATAATGATGCCGGTAGCTTTAGTGCTTCTTTTCATCTGTGTACCCAGTGGTACCCCCAGTAAGGCAAAGATAAGACCGGAAAGGGGATAAGAGAACTTGACTTGATAATCAACTTCAAAATTTTTGGTATCAACTCCGGCATCGGATAATATCTGTATTTGCTGCTTTAATTCTCTGCTGCTCATTTCCTGAGGTGTACGTTGATTTTTAACAAATTTCTGTAATCCATCCTTTACCTCAATTTCCATTTCCTGAAAACTCATT
>CAZPII010000141.1:0-4842 GCA_964586485.1 uncultured Atribacterota bacterium
AAGATAAATATATTCAGGCTTTTCCTGAATATGGTCCTGAAAGAATGGGTGCCCCAATCCAGTCCTTTACCAGGATAAGCGATAAACCTATCAATATTCATTGCCATGTGACAAGTCCGGATATGGTAGTTGTACTGGATCCGACCCTGGTTGGTTCTGTGGATATTACAGAAGGGTTACCAGATGAGGGTATTATTGTGGTTAATACTAACGAAAGTCCGGCACAGATCAGAAAAAAACTTCAACTAAAAGGTAAAAAGGTATTTACCGTTGATGCCAGCAAGATTGCTTTAGAGGAATTAGGGAGGCCGATGCCAAACACACCGATGGTTGGCGCATTAGTTAAAGCTACTGGCTTATTGAAGTTGGATAATGTAATTACAGATATTAAAAGTAAATTTTCCGGGAAATTTAGTCAAAAAGTTGTTGATGGAAATGTCAATGCTATAAAGAGAGCATACCAGGAGGTGGAAAGCGAATGACTAACAGGAAAAAAGGCTGGAAAGAGCTTCCAAAAGGGGGTCTTATTACTGAGGCAGGGAATTCTGAAAAATACGAAACAGGTTCATGGCGCTCTCTTCGACCGGTTAGAGATGAAGATAAATGTACTCATTGCTTGATTTGCTGGGTATATTGTCCGGATTCCTCAATTGTTGTTGAGGAGGGAAAAATTAAAAAAATTGATTACCGACATTGTAAGGGATGTGGAATTTGTGCTGCCGAATGTCCTGTCAAGGCCATTACAATGAAGAATGAAAGTGAATACAGAAATGAGAAAACCGAGGAAGGAGGAAAGAAATGAATAAGAACAAGGTAGCAATTACCGGAAATGATGCGGCAGCATATGCCATTAAACAGATTAATCCCGATGTGATGGCTGCTTACCCTATTACACCGCAAACAGCATTAGTGCAAAAATTTTCAGAATACGTTGCCGATGGATTGGTTAATACGGAGTTTGTAACTGTTGAAAGTGAACATAGTGCCATGAGCGCTTGTGTAGGCGCAGCTGCTGCTGGAGGAAGAGTTATGACAGCTACTGCAGCTAACGGATTGGCACTGATGTTTGAAATTGTTTATATTGCAGCTTCCAACAAATTACCCATTGTAATGCCTGTTGTAAACAGGGCGTTGTCTGGTCCAATTAATATTCATTGTGATCATAGTGATTCGATGGCTGCCCGCGATGCAGGATGGATACAGATATATTCTGAAAGTGCACAGGAAGCTTATGATAATACTATTCAGGCAATTAGAATTGCTGAAGATATGAAAGTTCGATTACCTGTTATGGTAATGTATGATGGGTTTATTACCAGTCATGGTATTGAAATAGTAAATTTCTTAGATGATGAGGTGGTCAGTGATTTTATTGGTAACTATAAACCCAATTACCCTCTATTGGATACTGAAAAACCTTTAACCTATGGACCTTTAGATCTTTACGATTATTATTTTGAACATAAACGTCAACAGGCTGAGGATATAAAAAATTCAAAACCAATTATATTAGATGTTGCCAAAGAGTTTAAAAAATTATCCGGACGTGAGTATGGTTTATTTGAATCTTATCAATTAGAAGATGCAGAAACTGCTATTGTGGTTTTATCTTCTACTGCCGGTACTGCCAAGACAGTTGTAGATCGATTAAGGGAAAAAGGCAAAAAGGTAGGCTTGTTAAAGCCAAGAGTATTCAGGCCATTCCCATATCTTGAGATTGCAGAAGCATTATCTCATCTAAAAGCAGTTGCAATTCTGGATCGTTCTGACTCCATTGGTGGTTTTGGCGGACCATTGTTTACTGAGATCAGGTCAGCGATGATGGAATTTGGCAAAATTCCGGAAAATATAAATATCATTTATGGATTGGGTGGCAGAGATATTAATCAGGAAGATATAAGTGGTATTTATGATGAATTGCAGGAAATAGCTAAATCTGGAAAAGTAAAAGAAAGAATTCAATACTTCGGAGTAAGGGAGTAGGAGGTGAAACAGGATGGCTAAATTAAAAGAACTATCTAAAAAACAAGATATATTAAGTCCGGGTCATCGCCTGTGTGCAGGCTGTGGTGCTTCGATTGCGGTTCGGCAGATTTTATCTGCAAGTGATGACCCTGTGGTTGTGGGTAGTGCAACTGGTTGTTTGGAGGTTGCAACAACTATTTTTCCTTATACCAGCTGGCGATCTTCGTTTATTCATAATGCATTTGAGAATGCGGCGGCTACAATCAGTGGTGTAGAAGCGATGTATCAATCTCTTAAAAAGCAGGGTAAAATTGATAAAGAGATAAAGTTTATTGCTTTCGGTGGTGATGGTGGTACCTATGATATTGGTTTACAGTCTCTATCAGGTGCCCTGGAGCGGGGGCATGATTTTGTTTATGTCTGTTATGATAATGGAGCATATATGAATACAGGTATACAGCGCTCCAGCGCAACTCCTCGTGGTGTTTGGACAACAACATCTCCATGTGGGGAAGTTATACCAGGGAAAACTCAATACAGAAAAGATTTGACTGCAATTATTGCAGCCCACAAAATACCATATGCAGCTCAGGCTTCTATCTGGCGTTGGAACGATTTAATTGATAAAGCCCATAAAGCATTTTATACCAAAGGACCTGCTTTTTTAAATGTTTTATCACCATGTCCAAGAGGTTGGCGTTTTCCACCTGAAGACACGATTAAAATGGCCAAACTGTCTGTTCAGACTAATTTCTGGCCTTTATATGAAGTAGAAAACGGAGAATGGAAACTCAGCTATAAGCCCAAGAAAAGAAAGCCAGTAACTGAATGGATGAAACCTCAAGGGAGATATAAACATGCTCTAAGACCAGAAAACAAACAACTGGTTGAGGAGATTCAAAAAGATGTTGATGATAATTGGGAAAAATTGCTTAAATTATCTGGTGAAAAATAAAACAACATGTTAATATTGGTTAGGAATAAACGATTAATTTATTCCAGTTAATTACTATTTAAATGTGTAATACACTTAACAAGATTAACCGGAATATTCTGATAGAAAAACCAAAAATGATAAAAACTATAAAAGTATCTGATAAATTTGCTCTTCTGATGATCTTGTATAGACTGTTATGGCACAGGTTGCTCCGTAGCAGTCTATTTTCTATTGATTAATATTACAACTTTTACCTTAATAATGTGTATAATATAATTAAAATTGAGAATTTCTGAAAATATTTTGCTTTTAAATAAGGAGGGATAGAAGATGGTTGAAGAATCTACTGATAAAACCAAAAGAGGATTAGCCCAGATGTTAAAGGGTGGAGTAATTATGGATGTGATAAATGCTGAACAGGCTAAAATCGCAGAAAATGCTGGTGCGGTAGCTGTTATGGCATTGGAAAGAGTCCCGGCTGATATTCGTGCTGCCGGAGGTGTAGCTAGAATGGCAGATCCAAAAAAGATAAGAGAAATCATGAAAACAGTTACTATTCCTGTAATGGCAAAAGCCAGAATTGGTCATTTTGTAGAGGCACAAGTATTAGAGGCATTGGAAGTCGATTATATAGATGAAAGTGAAGTTCTCACACCGGCTGATGAAAAATATCATATTAATAAATATGATTTTAAAGTTCCCTTTGTCTGTGGTGCCCGAAACCTGGGTGAAGCGTTAAGAAGAATAGCAGAAGGAGCAGCAATGATAAGAACAAAAGGAGAGGCCGGAACTGGAAATATTATTGAAGCTGTGAAGCATATGCGTTGCATGAATGAAGAGATACGTGTCTTAAGAGGGTTAGGCAAAGAAGAGCTAATTGTTAAAGCTAAAGAATATGGAGCCCCTTTTGAATTACTTATTGAAACAGCAAAATTAGGAAGGTTACCTGTAGTTAATTTTGCAGCTGGCGGTATTGCCACTCCTGCTGATGCAGCTTTGATGATGCAACTTGGCTGTGACGGTGTTTTTGTCGGCTCAGGAATATTTAAATCAGACAATCCTCAGCAGAGAGCAAAGGCTATTGTAGAAGCTACTACTCACTTTAAAGATGCAAAAATTGTAGCTAATGTTTCCGAAGGATTGGGTGAGGCAATGAAAGGTATTGCAATAGATGAAATACCTGAGTCGGAAAAGATGCAGGTCAGAGGCTGGTAAGCTTTATCCCTAAATTTGTTTTGTAATAGTTAAAAAAATAAAAGACAAGTATTTATATACAAGGTAAGACGAAGGAGATTTGTGGAATGAAAGTAGGGGTTTTAGCTTTACAGGGTGCCGTTGTGGAACATCTTAAAATGATAGATAGATGTGGCCACCAGGGAATTCCAGTAAAAACCGTAACAGATTTAAACAAAATCCATCAATTGATTATACCGGGCGGAGAAAGTACTACCATAGGTAAACTACTTGTAAGATACTATCTTGATGAAAAAATTATTGACCTTTATAATCGGACGGGGATTCCGATTTTCGGAACCTGTGCCGGCATGATTTTATTGGCTAAACACATTGAGGGGAAGAAACAGCCCATCTTAGGTTTGATTAATATTTCGGTTAAGAGAAATGCTTTTGGAAGGCAAATTAATAGTTTCGAGGCAGAATTAGAAATAAAAGGTATTACACCACCATTATTTAGAGGGATATTTATCCGAGCTCCTTATATTTCTAAAGTCGAAAAAAGTGTGGAGGTGTTATCCCGTTTTAGTGAAAATATTGTTGTTGCCAGAGAGGGAAATATCTTGGTTTCATCCTTCCATCCGGAACTGGGAAATGATATAAGATTCCACCAATATTTTTTAGAAAAAATAAAAAGAAAATAATTTTGTTGTTTATCTTGACAACACCCCCTAACTCTGTTACTATCTTATTTGCCCCTCCCGACG
>CAZPII010000142.1:0-3634 GCA_964586485.1 uncultured Atribacterota bacterium
CAGGGAATACAAAGCTGTTCCTAACGTTAAGAGATACCCATCTACTCGACTTTGATTCCAACAGGAGTCCCTTATGCCTAGAGTACTCCGAATCAAAAGCTTTACTAGAATCTACCACATCATAACCAGAGGCATCAACCAACAGAACCCCTTCCCCTCTGATGATGATTACTGAAAACTTTTCTTTCAAAAAGAATGATTTTATAAACTTTTTATGGTATTAATAGTAAGCTGTAGAAAATTTAAAAAGACTCATTGTTTTAACCGCTGCCGGTGATTCAATAAGGAAAATATATATTTTTGAAGTGTGACAAAGAACTGTCAACTGACACATTCTACAGTGAGCAGGATAATTAAAAAAGTTAATGGAGAATATGAAAAATTATATTGCAAAGTCTGACCACCTAATTTCATTTAATAAGATATGATGGAAAATCTTAAGATCGGTAATCTGCACTTAAAACACCGGACTATACTAGCTCCTATGGCATCCCTCACTGATATTGTTTTCAGAAGGGTCATTGATGAGATTGGTGGAGTAGGACTTATGGTAACTGAACTAATCTCTGCGGAAGGCCTCAGAAGGAAACATAAGAAAACCCTCTCAATGATCAAGTCATTCGATTTTAAAACTCCGCAGTTTATCCAACTTTTAGGAAGTGAACCAGAGCTATTCATAGATGCGGTAAAATATATTGAAGAGGAAACTGATTTTTCCGGGATAGATATAAATATGGGGTGTCCGGCACGGAAGGTTATAAAAAAGAGGGCAGGTGCTGCTTTACTCAAAGATCCAAAAAAAATTGCAGAGATCTGCAAAAAGATCAGGAAAATAATCAGCATCCCTTTCACGGTAAAAATAAGGCTTGGGTTTGAAGAGGAGAATGTATTCGAGATACTAAAAGTACTTGAGAATGAGGGGGTTGATGCCGTTACTGTTCATTTCAAGCTGAAAACGGACAAGTACGGTTCGAAAGCAAGGTGGGAATATGCCAAGAGAATTAAGGAGCGGTCAGGTTTAAAGATTATCGGGAATGGAAATATTTTAAACCGGGATGAAGCATTGGAAAAATTAAATATAGTAGATGGAATAATGATTGGCAGGGGAGCAATAAATAATCCGTTTATATTTGTGGAAATGAAAAATGAAATGCCCAGCTCCGAATATAAAAAGGTGATCAATGAAAGGATAATAGATCTTGTGGAAGAATATTACCCGCCTGAATTAAGACTTCTCAGGATAAAAGCTTTCACAAAATATCTTGCTTTGGGTAGACCCTATGTAAAAGAAATAAAGCATAAGATCTATGCATCGAAAACTTTCGATGAGGTCAAACAATTCTTCAAGGAATTAGATAATGGGGTCTATAATTGAAAAATAAGATTCCAGCTAACTTGATAATAGCATAATCTGAACCGCCAGGATAGTCAAAAACTTTTTTTATGCCAGAATAAAAAGATATGGCTGAATGAGCAATAATTGTTTATAGGTATACCAGATTAAAGAGCCACCGAAAGGAGAGCTGGCTAAGCTATGCGCATAAACCTTAACTGGAAAAGTACCTTAATTCTTATCTGTATAGTTTATACATTGCTTACCATTACTAGCTCCGGGTATGCATTATTAGTTGGGATAACTGCAGAAACTCATTTCCACTTGCTGGCTCGTTTTGCAGTCACCGCTATCGGGATTGGTAGTATGCTCATATTTAACTTATTCCCCCGCTGGTCCCTGTGGGTAATTTTTGTATTACATTACATTGTAACCATGGGAATCATTTTTCCCCTGGTGTGGCTTAGCGGTCTCTTTATAGAGCTGCACCCCAATGCTTACCGCGACATTTTTTTGAATTTTACTCCAATTTACCTGTTGATTGCAGCTAGTTTTTTAATCAGAAAAAAATACAGAAAGTCTAAAGAATAACGGGCCAAAAACTTATTGGAAAACTCTATAAACTGCTACAGCAAACTATGATAAACGAAATTGAGGGATTTATAATGAACAAAGGACTAAAAAATACTTTATGGGTCTTGTTTTTAACATTTATACTATTAGGTGTTCCCAGATTATCTGGCATGATTGCCAGCTTTTTCGATTATCAAGTTATTGATCCTGATGGAGCGTACGCCTGGATATCAGTACACCATATTGTTCAGGCATTAATTTTTGTCATCATCATCATTTTCTTAAACAAATTTAAGTCGATTGAATTTGGCTATGGATGGGGAAAGAAAGAAGTTGGTAAGAAATATGTTTTGTCATTTACACTTATCTTTGCTGCCGGCTCATTAGTAACACATTTACTTACAATATTAGCTAACTCATTCCAACAATTTGAATATCCCTTAACTGCTAACAATATCATGGGACAATTAAGTTTTCAGCTTTTTTTATCGGGTCCATCAGAAGAGCTTATCTTTAGAGCTTTTGCCATAACAATGTTGGCACAAGTAATTAAAGGTAGAGTGTTTAATGGAAAAGTAAGTGTTGCCAATATTGTTGCTGCCTTCATTTTTGGATTAGCGCATGTTGACTTTTCCTTTTCATCCCTTGCAGTTACCTATAATCTTTTTCAAGTGATTTTAGCTGTCATTTTAGGCTTCTTTTATGGTGATTGTTATGAAAAATCCAGGAGTATGTATTACCCAATGATAATGCACAGTATCAGCAATGTTGTGATGGTAGGTTTTGCTATTATTGTGACATTTATCATATACCAGTAGGGGAAAGATTAGAGGATGTATTGTTGTTTGAACCAACTTTTGAGAAATGTTTACTGGCTTGGTACTAGGAAAGAAATATGAAAAAATAGTCGGCTACTTATCTATAATATCTTTATTGATAGGATTTTCCGCATCTGCTATGATAGATGATGGGTCAAGCTTTTATTTACTGATTTGCCATGTGATTAGTATTTTATTTTAATCATAGGAGATAACAAGTGAAATTACAGCCATCTCGTTTTGATGTTTTATGAAATTTGAGGATCAAGATTTGGATATAATTGAGCATAATAAACAAGCATGGAATAGAGAATCTTCACAGGGAAGCAGATGGTCTACACCGGTTTCTTCAGATATTATTGAATCTGCCCGGAAGGGAAGTTGGCAAGTAATCCTTACACCTAACAAGGCTGTACCACGTTCATGGTTTGGTAGTTTAATTGATAAAAATGTTCTGTGTCTGGCTTCAAGTGGAGGACAGCAAGCACCAATACTGGCTGCTGCGGGTGCAAAAATAGTCAGCTTTGACCTTTCTGAAGAGCAGCTTAAGAAAGATTGTGATGTTGCAAAGCGAGACAATCTTCAGATACGCTGTGTTCAGGGTGACATGACAAACCTCTGTAAATTTGCTGATGAATGTTTTGACCTGGTATTCCATCCGATTTCCAATGTCTTTGTCCCCGATGTAAAAGCAGTTTGGTCGGAGTGTTATCGTGTATTAAAAACCGGTGGAGAATTACTGGCCGGATTTATGAATCCTTCCTTTTTTCTGTTTGACCATGAGGAAGCAGAAAAGAGTGGGAAATTAATTGTGAAAAGAAAATTACCATTTTCAGAACCTTATGATCTTGATAGAAGCCAAAGAACTCAATGGGAAGCCAATAAAAAACCGGCACAGTTTAGTCATTCC
>CAZPII010000142.1:3644-4818 GCA_964586485.1 uncultured Atribacterota bacterium
TTAGAAACCCAGATTGGCGGGCAGATAGCAGCCGGTTTTACGATAATTGGGTTTTATGAAGATTTCTGGTCTGATGAGGCAACATTACTTAATCGTTTTTCACCAACTTCTATAGCAACACGTGCAAGAAAATTTTAAAAAAATTGGGAAAATATTGGTTTAGAAGAAAAATAACAAGCAAAGGTTTAGATGGGTCAAATCTTTATCATTAACAAGAAAGATACGGGGGAGAATTAATTACAGGGGAAGGTATTCTATATCAGACAAACAATAAAGATAAATAGGAATATACCAGTCTAACCAGAAGTATGGCTATGCCTTGAAGGGAATTGGACGATATACTGGTTTGCATTATACACCTGTGAGTAAGATAATAAAAAAGTTGAAAATGAAGGAAACTGATAGTTAAAGATATTTAAGGAGAAAAGGAGAATAGATAACCAAAGGTTATCAATGGTGCATCAGACCTCTTGCTGGAAATTTTTGCTGAAAAAGGTCAACATGCTCGTTCAGCAATTGGAACTAATACTCTTCCCTCTAATATGCCTGTTGAAATTGAAATGATTGTCAAAGTGGAATAGAAAAGATGAAGTAGAGAACCGTTGTCCCCGTTTCATTTTTGACTTTAGATTCAGAAAATAATGTATTATTAAGTATATTTCACTAAATTAAGTTAATATTATAATATTAATAAAGCCTAATAAGATGTTTTTATTAATTAGCTAAGAGTATAGAGGTCACCATTATGCCTAGATTAGTACGAATTAAAAGCACAAATTTTCAGGAACCATTCTTCTGCTATACTTTGAGATATTGGATATCCTTAATTCTCTGTTAATTGGGGATTCTGTTAATGGATTAAGATAAAGCTGTCAGGTAACAGTAAATAAAGGAAATCCAATGTCCCGGAAAAAAGAAGTGTTAAGAGTAAAAGGGGAGATCAAAAAAAACTTATACCAGATTCGGTAAGGTATATGCTATTTTAGAGGAAAAGTTTGAAAAAGGGCTTAGAAAAAAATCATTAGAGTATTTAGCAGTACAAAAAGGTGAGACAGTTTTAGAGATAGGATTTGGGACCGGGTGTGCGCTGGTCAAAATAGCTGAAGCAGTGGGACAAATTGGCAAAGTATACGGTATTGACATTACTCCCCAAATGGTGCAATGGGCAAGAAAA
>CAZPII010000143.1:0-4776 GCA_964586485.1 uncultured Atribacterota bacterium
GGTTGCATACTTCTACAACAAGCATAAGGCTTTTGGTCTACATTTAATATTTCGTACCTTTCTCCAAGGCTATCTGTCACTGCACTAAAATTATAATTTTCAGAGGATGCCTGAAAAAGGCCACCATCTTCTGCTTCAATGATCTGACCAGGCCCAATCATCCCACTATTTGCCAGAATAGCTCCAATTAAGCCACAATGAGCAGCATGCCCGGAATGAAATTTCTTGCTGGTAGCTCCATCCGCAGAGAAAGCCCACAGACCACTTGCCTGGGTTCCACCAATTCCTAAAGCAGATTTAATTTTATAAACATCCTGGTGTAGTATTTTAGCAATGGCCGCAGCCGAACCAAAAGGACCACAGGTAGAAGTTGCATGCCAACCTTTTAATCGATGGGGACTTGCTCCAATTCCCATACCAATGTGCAACATTACTTCATACCCTAGAACTATTGAGAGCAGAATTTCTTTTCCGTTTATCTCTTTCAATTCTCCAAAAGTTAATACGGCTGGTATCATAACCGCTCCTGCATGACATTTAGAATGTTTATGAACATCATCCATTGCAATAGTGTGCCCCATAGTTCCGTTTATCAAAATAGCATTAAATACAGAAGCTCTTTCAGGTGATCCCCAAATTTTGCAATCATTTTGATGATCATATTTTTTAATTTCCTCTCTCATATTTACGATATCAGATGCATTGTTTGCCGCTAATGCACTTCCCAAATTATCTAATAAACAATCCTTACTTTTTTGAACCACTTCTTCTGGTAAATCACTAAATTGCATCCTTTCGACAAAACTAGCTAATTTTCCCGTTATTGTCATGAGATTCCTCCATATTTGGAATAAGATTGATAGCTTTTGGTAAACAATAGATTTTACTATTTGTTCCACAATATGTTAAAGCTCTTTTCACCGCTTCATCTAGAGATGTAGCACGTTCCATAAACATCTTCTTCAATAATGCTTCTTCAATGTTTTCAGTAACAACAATAATTTTATTATTTATTAATGCTCTTGCATACATAAATGCTTTATTTGATCCAACAGAAAATCCTTCTTTTAAAAATCTGTCAATTACTTCTTGAGGGTTTTTAGCTGCCACCATCCAGTCAACAAAATTGCCTTTTTCAACACCTCCTTTACATTCAGCTACCAATATAATAACTCCACTTTCCTTGACAAGTCTTTCTGCAACTGATACAGACTTTTGAGATTGGTATAAATTTATATCTCGGGGAAAACCACCGGGGCTGGTAATTACGATTTCAGCTTTTTCCTTAATCTTAATTTCGGAATTTTTTCTACATATATCTACTCCTGTTTTGTGGGCTTTTTCTAAGTCCCCGGATACTACTGCAATAGTTTCTTTTTTACTATTTTGTACTACATTTAAAATAAAATCTACTCCTATTTTTTGAGCAACTTCCAGGGATATTTCATGAAAAGGATTTCCTACCATAATTCCCATAGCAGGATTATAGGGTCTTATTGGTATAGAGTGATGAAATCTTATCGTATCAAACCCAGCTACACCTGGTAGAATACTCTTCCTGCCCCCACTAAATCCAGCAGTATGATGTGGTGTAATAACTCCGGTTAATATTCTTATATCAGATTCCGCCACCGTTTTATTTACAACTATAGGAAAACCATCCTTGGTATTACATATATATTTTAATTTACTTTCATCTTTACAATCATGATTTTCAATATGAAATCTTTCTAAGTTTTCTTTCCCAATCATTGACTCTAATTCTTCTTCAGTATTTGCTCTATGTGAGCCAGTAGCAATGATTATCCTAACATTTTCTTCGCTAACGCCACCTATATACAACTCTTTCATTAAACTATTTAGAAAATGTTTGCTTGGAGAAGGCCTTGTGATGTCGTTTACCACAATAGATATCACTGCATTTGATTTAACCTTGTTACTAAGTCTTTTAGTTCCAATGGGATTAAGCAATGATTTTTTGATTGCACTTTCTTCGTCTTTTACCGGAGGTAATTCATTGGATCTTAATATTGTTGCCTTTTTTGAATCCTTTGGTATAAACTTCTGGAATGAATCTCCGTATGGTATTTTTATTTCCATCTTTCACCTCTGTCTGATTTTTTAATTTTTAAACATTTATATCACTTCATATAAAAAATGTAATAACTAATAATATTGAAATTATTAGTACAAACCCGGTTAATATAGTATCACTCATTAAATAATAATTTTTTTCAAATAGCAATAATGAAGAAATATTCTGAAATGGTAAAAAACAAACCACTCCCGAGAGTATAGTAACAATCGCTATATTAATTAATTCATAATTTATATGTCCAGCCGCTGAAAGAACTGCAGGCAAAATACAAGCATTAAAGGTTGTTAAATTCGGAAAAATCAATCTAATAAAAACTAGCATGGCAAATAATACTAGAAAAAATGTAAATCTGGAATAACTTAAAAATTGAGCATAATAAAAAATATATTCCGCTAACCATTTGCCAGCTCCACTAGAAATAATTAGATTTGCCAGAGATATTGAAACACCTATAAAAATTAGTAAATCCCAATTAATCTTTTTAATATCGTCTATTTCGAGTATGTTAATCCCCGGAGTAAATAATAAAATAATTGCCAATATCGCCGGAATAGCATTGCTAATATTTAGATAAGATCCGATAATCCATAAAAAGATTATCAAAAGAATAATTGAAATTATACATTTTTCTTCGAAAGATATTTTTTTTCCAATATCTGTTGAATCAATCTTAATTGATAAAGAAGATGAGCTTAGAGAATGATAATTGTAGATGAAATACAATTGATAAGAACTCAGTACTACAATTAAAGTAACCGGCATCCAGAGATATTTTAACCATAATAACCAATTCATGGGAATTCCATGGTTACTCATTACTTCTCCGGCAATAATCGTAGAAGCTCCTCCTGAAAGATAGGCCGAAGATGCAATAGGGTTTAATACTCCCAGATTAAGCATTACAAATCTAGAAAAAGAGTCTTCCTTATTAAAACCCGATTTCTTTAACAAATTATGAAAAATTGGTGATAACAACATAGTCCTGGCTGTTGCAGATGGCAAAATAAGGGCTTGCAATATTAGCAAAAAAGGTAAAAAAATAGCAAAAACAAATACATTTTTAGATATTTTTATCACCACAAGAGCTATACGTTCACTAATATCTGTCTTTAAAACTGCATAGCCAAGTGCGAGAACCCCTAAAAAAAAGAACCACCCCGCTGATGAAAATCCAGAAAAAACATTTGAAAACGTATCAACTCTAAAAAAAACCATAATTAACAGTGCTAATAATCCAGCAATACTATAGGGAATAGGCTTGTAAATCCATAAGATTAAAGCAAAAAACATGGTAAAAATTACAATTTTTGCTTCATCATTTAAGTTTGAAATATCTACATAAAGTATTGCAATAAGGAGTATTGTTATACAAAGTACTGTAAAAATTAAATCATTTTTTTTGCTTCTCACAATTCTCCTTTGTAAATGCCAATTTAATCTAAATATTTCTTTTCTAATTCATAATAGCAAGCTAAATTAGTTATTTCCCCTCTCTCTTCCCAGCTAATAATCTTCTTTTTTATTTCATTGGCATAATTTCCTTTTTTTAGTAATTCAAGTACTGTTTTAACCCCCATTGCGCTTGCTCGTAATGTTGTGGTAGGAAATAGTATTATCTTGTAACCCATTTTAGAGAGAGTTTCTACATCTAATTGTGGAGTCAAGGCCCCTTCTACAATATTTATAATTTTATCTCCTTCTACTTCATCTACAATTCTTTTCATTTCATCAATTGTTCTGGGGGCTTCTATAAAAATAATGTCCGCACCGACAGATTTGTATAATTTTCCTCTTTCAATTGCTTCGCTTATTCCATCAGTAGCAATAGCATCAGTTCGAGCTATTATAGTAAAATCCGGGTCCATACGATTATCTATGATTGCCTCAATTTTTTTCGCCATTTCATTTTTTGATATAATTTTCTTTCCGGAAAAATGACCACATTTTTTTGGAAATATCTGATCCTCTATTTGTATGCCGGCAACTCCAATTTTTTCTATTTCGCTAGTAGTTCTCATGGCATTAAGTACATTTCCAAAACCAGTATCAATATCAGAAATTACTGGAATATTTACTGCATTAACTATATATCTAATCTGGTGAAATATTTCATAAAAAGACTGCAAACCAACGTCTGGGAATCCCATCATAGCATTGGTTATACCTGCCCCTGTTGTGTAAACTGCTTCGAATCCTAACTTCTCCACATATTTTGCGCTAAGTGCGTTAAATGCTCCTGGTAAAATAATTGTTTCTTCTTTTTTTAGCAATTCTTTAAATTTTTTTGTAGCTTTCATAAAGATCTCTTTTCAGTTCATGTTAATTAATTTTTTATTTTCATTATATTCGAAATGATAATAATGCTTAATTTTCATATTCCTCATGATTACTAAAGTATTATAAACTCTTTCTATTCCTCAAAATCTTTTTCACTCTCCATAAAATTACCTGCTGTTTCTAGCTTATTCTCCCTTCTTTTTTTAATTAGATAAGGTACAACAACCATCAAAATTGTGGCAACAATCAATCCAATGCTTATTGGTCTTTGGAAAAAAATTGTGTAATCTCCTCTATAACGAATTGTAGTCCTTATTAATTCGGAATCAGCAATAGGTCCCAGAATGATCCCTAAAACAACTGCGATAGACGGGTAATCGTTTTCCTTCATAATCCAACCC
>CAZPII010000144.1:0-4738 GCA_964586485.1 uncultured Atribacterota bacterium
TGGATACCGGTAAAAAATATAGATGACCAACCCGGTAAGGTAAATAGAAAGACCACCCCATTAAAATATAAATAGCGGTAAATACTAAAAAATAATAAAGTAATATCAATTCGTTCTACTCCAAATTCATTCCAGTTATATAACTGGAGATTAGTTTTTTATCCTCGTTTAATATTTAGTATCGTATTTCAAGTATTAAAAATCCCCCTGGGTTTTATCAATATAACAATCAACATCATCAGAAAAGCGATGGCATTGGACCAGGAACCCGGAAGAAAATGAATAATCAATGACTCGGCAATACCCAATGCCAATCCACAAATCAAACCACCTTTTAGGTTTCCCAGGCCGGCAACGATTGCTATGGCAAGCATTTTTAAAGCAACATAGTCTCCCAACCAGGGTGAAGCTGACCCAAGCAACATAGAAAATAACAGGGCAATAATTCCACCTATTAACCCAGAGATAATGTATAATAATAAATTCAATTTTCCAATAGGAATTCCCTGTAGGCGCGCCATCAATACATTTTCCGCAACAGCCCTGAAGGCTCTGCCCAGTTGAGTTTGATAAATTAATATAAATAACATTACTACCAGAAAAATACTAATCAGCAAGGTGTATAATTGACCGGCAGACATACGTATCATATTTATCTCTAAAAAAATAGCACTACTCATCCAGTTTAAAGGAAAGGCAATGGGAAATCCATAGTTAAGCTGATGAGACATGATTTCGGTCAAAATCAGGGCAATGCCCAATGATATAATAAAGGAAGAATTAATATCCACTGATTCTGCTCTGGTATTAATGTAACGAAATATTGGTTCGAAAAGCAGGTGAAGAAATACCGAACTTATCAGGGTACCAGTAATGGCAATTAGTGAATCCCCTGTTAATCTTAATAGAGCCCAGCAGGTATAAATTGATATAACAACAATATAAGGATAGGCAAAATGGATTATCTTCCCCACTAAAAACATTAAGTTAAAACCGGTTGCCAATAAAGCATAGATGCTTCCCAGGGCTATTCCGTTTATTATTTGAGCTATAATAATTTTCAAATATCTTGCCTCCCGGCATCATCAACTTCTCCAAAATAAACTTCTCTGATTCCAAGTTGATTCTTTATTTCATCAACCTTTCCCTGTAGACTGATTTGTCCACTCTCCAGAATATATATTTTTTCTACACACTTGAGAGCTTGTGTTGTATTCTGTTCTGCTAGTAAAATGGTATAACCACGGTGGTTTAATGTCTGAATGGTTTCAAAAGTTTGTGATATATACTTTGGAGATAACCCCAGAGACGGCTCATCTATCATTAAGATTTGAGCAGGAGACATCAATGCTCTGGCAAAGGAAAGAATTCTCTGTTCACCGCCACTCAATGTACCGGCAATCTGTTTTACGCGTTTTTTCAATAATGGGAATAACTGAGTAACAGTTTCATATTGTCTTTGATATTGATGAAAATAATGGTAAGCACCTAATTGTAAATTTTCTTCCACTGTCAGGTTTTTGAAAATACCACCATCTTCTGGAATCAGTTGAATCCCCGAACGGGTTATCGTTTCCGGATTCCATGATTGAATTTCTCTTTCTTGATAGATGATCGAACCTTCAACCGGTTTTTTTAAACCAACCACTGATTTTAACAGGGTACTTTTGCCGGAACCATTAGGACCAAGCAAAGCAACAATCTCTCCTTTGTGTATCTCTAAATTTATTTTTTTTAAAGCAATAATCGGTCCATAATTGACAGTTATGTTTTTAATTTTTAATATAATTTTCCTGGTATCCGGAACCAAAATAGGCCTCCCAAACTCTAGGATCATTTAATACATTTTTAAACAACCCTTCACTAATTATTTGACCAAAATCCAATACAGTTATATGTTTAGCTATACGTCGAATAAATTGCATATCATGACTGATTAACATAATGGTTACACCGGATTGATTAATTTCTTTCAATTTTTCTTCTATCATTTTTTTTTCGGAAAAACCCATTCCGGCTGTTGGTTCATCCAGCAACAGGAGATTTGGATCTGAAGCCACTGCTCTGGCAATCTGAACGAGTTGCCTTTCAAACCAGACTAAATCATCTGCCCAACGATTAGCTAACGTATTTAATTCAAACCTTTTAAGTAATTCTCTACCCTTTTCTTTTATTTCATTTTCTTGAGCAAACCTTTTAAACCACTTGCTAAAAAAATTTTTATTCACTTGCTTTTCTTCCCTTTGGCTAAACAGACCAATAATCACATTTTCCAAAACAGTTAAGCCTGAAACAATTTTTCCATTTTGAAAAGTACGACTAATTCCTGATTCAAATATTAATTCGGGAGACAGTTGGTCAATCCTCTTTCCCTGAAAAAACACTTTTCCTTCCGAGGGTTTTTCCAGTCCGCTTATCACATCAATCAAGGTTGTCTTGCCGGCTCCATTGGGTCCAATAACACCATGGATTTCCCCTTGATAGACAGCAAAATTGAGTAACTTCAACGCTTGAATTCCACCAAATACTTTACTTAAATTTTGGGTTAAAAAAAATTGGTCTGACATTTTATTATTTTATTAGTCCTGTTTTGTGATTAAATGAATTAACAAGGTGATCAATCTGGCTGGCTTGTTGATGTATATCTCGCCAATAATTTTCATCATCATACCATTGATTATTTAATTCTTCTAAATCTTTGCCTTGCTGTTCAATCCAGGTATAGTATTTCAGATTATGAATTCTTTTTTTGCTAATATAATCCAATTCTTCCATATAATCAGTTGAAATACCTTTTAGAAGTTGTTGGTGAGCAATAGCGGCATCCATTTTACTATAATTTTTATTTTCTTTTCTCATCTGTTCCAGCCTTGATTGATAAAGTTCCATGGAATCGGTTAGAACCGTCAAGATAATATCCTTTTTGGTCAATTCATAATATCTGGCAAATTTAATTGCTCCGATTATATTAGCTATTCCGGAAATGCCCAATAATGAAAGGTTTTTAAGAAATGATTCGGGAAGGCCTTTTTCGATCAGATACTCCCGTCCTATTGGTTCGTTAAAAAGTCGCAAAAGAGCCAGAGCATCTTCATCATCAATACCAATAACCATATCAGTATTTTTCACATGGTGAATCCAGGGAACATGTTTATCCCCAATACCCTCAATTCGATGTGCACCAAATCCATTCATTAACAAAGTCGGGCATTGTAATGCCTCTCCGACTACGACTTTGCTATGGGGGTAAAGTTCTTTGAGATAATCACCACAGCCCAAAGTACCTGATGAACCGGAGGTTAAGACAATACCCTGGTATTTATCCTCACTCCCCATAGTTTGTTTTAATAGTTCCTCCATTGCCTTACCGGTTACCTCGTAATGGAATAAATGGTTGCCAAATTCATCAAATTGGTTGAAGACAACAACATTTTCTCTAGTTCTTTTTAATTCCCAGGATTTATCAAATATTTCCTTGACATTGCTTTCTGAACCTGGAGTACTGATAACTTCTCCCGCTACATTTGATAACCAATCAAATCGTTCCTGGCTCATTCCTTCTGGTAGAATTGCAATGGAATCACAGGATAACAAATCAGCGACATAAGCACCGCCACGACAGTAATTTCCGGTAGAAGGCCAAACCGCCTTTTCTGTAGTTGGGTCAAATTGTCCGGTAACTAAACGGGGAACCAGGCAACCAAAAGTGGCTCCTACTTTATGTGAACCAGTAGGGAACCATTTGCCCACCAAAGCAACAATTCTGGATTCAATTCCACTTAACTGAGAGGGAATTTCAATATAATTCACCCCTTGATATAGTCCTCCTTTTTCCAAAGGCTCGTTTTTCCAGCTAATTCGAAATAGATTATAAGAATTTATATCCCACAAGCCCACTTCCTTTAATTTTTCCTTGATACACATTGGAATGAGCTCCGGATTTTTCATCTGGGCAAAAGTAGGTATAATAATATTTTTTGCTCTGGCTCTTTGAACAGTCCTCTCAAGTTGTTCCTGGTTTATATTTAGATTAATCATATTTTCTCTCCAATCCCAAATCTTATTTATTTAGTCTTATTTTCTTTAGCAATTTGACCAAACAGGCATTAACCTAATATTAATCTATTCGATTTACTCTAATGATAATAACATGATTTCACTTTCTTAACCACCGTCATATTTCTCTCTATTTTTCTTTCATTTACATTTTTCCGGGAAAAAGGTATATTAAAAGTAAGCTTGTAAAAAGGGAGTAATGATAATTTATGGTTTTTCCTATTATCGGTATCTTTGGTGGTCTGGCAATATTTCTGTACGGACTGCATAAAACCAATACAAATCTAAGACAGGCCTTTGGTAACAAATTACAGACCTGGATTAACAAAATTACTGTATACCATTCTCTCTCTCTTTTTTTTGGGATCTTTCTTACTTTTACCATGCAAAGCAGTACTGCTGCTACTTCATTACTGGTCGGCTTAATCAATACTGGAATTATGTCCTTGTCCCAAGGTCTACAAATTTTAATCGGGACAAGCATTGGAACAACAATTGCAACACAAATTATTACTTTTAATATTGCACAATACGCATTTGTACTTATTTTATTCGGATATGGGCTAAATACATTAAGCAAAAAACGACGTTATCAATTTCTAGGGGCTGTCTTGCTGGGAATTGGTTTTATTTTTTTGGGAATGAAATTGATCTCTGATTTTGCTGAACCACTAAAAAACAA
>CAZPII010000145.1:0-4728 GCA_964586485.1 uncultured Atribacterota bacterium
ATCCCTTTAAATTACGAACGCCAACCTCGGCAAAAATTTTAAAACGTTTTTCCATTTCAGAAATTGCCCAATTAAGTACTTTATCAACTTTTTTGGTGTTTGTAACAATCGGAATAACAAGATGAGGTATACCATTGTAAACATTTAACTCAACCCTTTTTGGATCAACCATCAAGAATTTTACCATATCCGGTCCAAAACGATAAAGAAGACTTAGAATAATAGAATTAAGGCAAACACTCTTTCCGGATCCTGTAGAGCCGGCTATGAGTAAATGCGGTAAATCAACTAAATCTGCAATAATATTTTTGCCACCAATATCCTTACCAAGGGCAATAGGAAGAATAAGTGAATTCTTCTGATATTCTTTTGATTCAATAATTTCCCTCAATAATACAGTATCTTTTTCTCTATTGGGAACTTCTATTCCGATGGCATTTTTCCCGGGGATTGGAGCCTCAATTCTTACAGAGGCTGCAGCAAAAGCCAGGGCTATATCATTGCTAAGATTGGTAATTTTAGATACCTTTACCCCAGGAGCTGGCTGAATCTCGTATCTGGTTACGGTTGGACCTTGTGTTGCCCCAACTACTTCACCCTGAATACCAAAATTATCCAAAGTTTTTTGTAATAAATCGGAGTTGATCTTTATTTTTTCTTGACTTCTTGTTTTGTGTTCTTTTTTTACATCATTCAATAAATGGATGGGCGGGAGGCAATACTCTTGTTCTTTATTATTTGATTGAATATTATTTTTTACATTAAAGGAAATTTTTTCTTGGGTTGGGGCCGAAATATCTGATTTTTTCCCTGATTTTTTAGCAAAAGCTTTTTTAAAAATAGGCTTAGCTTTTCTTTTTTGTTCATCTTTTTGATTATCAGTATAGATATTTATTGCTTTTTTATTTTCTTGTGCTTGTTTCGGTTTAATTTTAATTTTTATTATAGAGATAATATTAGAAAAAATAGAGTATGTTTTTTTAAAGATAAAGCGAAAGATATACAAAAATGAAACATCTGTTACAAATAATATGGCAATCAATCCAAGGGCAATAAGAAAAAGATAAGAGCCTGATAAGCCAAAATAATTATAAAGGTAGCTGGCCATATAATGTCCATATATGCCACCTCCTGCACCATTCAGCGCCAAAAGATAAGCATGTTCTAAGAAAATGATCTTTAAATGAATAAAGGCGAGGAAAATTAACAATAAGGCTGTAATCCCAAAAATTTTATTATAAATATTAGGGAAACGAGTGTTAAACACCAGACTAAATCCTTCTGCTATTATGAATAGAAAAATTGCATATTTTCCAAGACCGATAAACTGATTGATATATTTGGTAATGTTATAAACAAAAATAAAACTTTTTGCAGGAAATAATAAAGAGTATAGATAATAGAGGGCTACGAGGATTAATATAATTCCTAAAACTCTTTTTTTAATTGAATGGTTTGTTTTATCCTTTTTTGCCATTTTGTTACCAACTTTGTCTTAAATTTAAAAAGAGTACCAGAGAACCAACAATCCATAAATAATAACTAAAAAAATGTAGCTTAAAGTTCATTAGTATTTTTATTAATACTCGCATAGCCCAGTAGCCTGAGATAAAAGCAGTTAAAACAGAAATTAATAGTGTAATTATGTTAATATTAAGATGTGCTATTTCCATTATTTTGTACAGAGAAGCACCTATTATGATGGGTATAGATAATATAAATGAATATTTTGCTGCAAATTCCCGATCCAGTCTTCTACTTAATCCTACCATTATTGTAAAACCTGAACGAGAAATTCCAGGGAATATAGCCAGGGCCTGGGCAAAACCTATCAAAAGAGCATCAGTAACGCTTGTTTGAAGAATTTTTTTGTTACCATGAATAAAGTATTTGTTTGCTAGGAATAAACCTGTTCCAGTGATGATTAACATAAAAGCGGTAAAAATTGAATTGCCAAAAAGTTGTTCAAATGTGGTTTCAAAATAATATCCAATCAAAGCTCCAGGGATAGTACTTATCAACAATAGCCAGGCAAACCTGCACTGAACATCTTTTTTTATATAAGTAATAATTTTTTTGCAGTTAGGAAATTTGCTAAGACTTAGAAAAAACGCGGAAAGAATCTCCCTAATCTCATTTTTAAATAGAAAAATTACCGCCAATGATGTTCCGAAATGTACAAAAGTTTCAAAGGCAACCCCAGGTATCCGAATATCAAAAAAAAGCTGCAAAATAACAAGATGGCCTGAACTGCTCACTGGAAGAAATTCGGTCAGACCTTGAATTAAACCTAAAAAAACATACTGCATTGGATTCCTAACTTTTATATTTCTCTTTGAACAAATATTTCTGTATTGTTATTATGACTCACTTCAACTAATAATTTGTTTTAATCCCGGTATGTCCAAAGCCACCTTTTCCTCGCTTGGTATTATCCAATTCATTTGTTTCTACCAAAATAGGTTGAAATACTTTTTGAATGACCAATTGTGCAATACGATCTCCACGTTTTATAAAAAAAGATTCTTTCCCATGATGAATAAGGATGATTTTTATTATACCACGGTAATCAGAATCTATAGTGCCGGGTGTATTAAGAACAGTGATTCCATAGCGATAAGCCAAACCGCTTCTTGGTCTAACCTGTGCTTCAAAACCTAATGGCAAGGCAATTTTTATGCCAGTAGATATTAGTTTTCTTTCGCCGGGCTTTATTTCAATTATATCTTCTTCCGCTGAAAATAAATCAATCCCTGAAGCATATTGGCTTGCAGCTTTGGGCAGGGGAAGATCCTCGCATCCCTTTTCTTTTTCAACCATTATTTCTATTTTTTCAATATCTTTATTCATTTATACCAATAATATTTCTTTATTATTTATGTGAACTTCTATTTTGACTACGCCTATTATCACTTCTCTGGTTGTTATCCGGCCTTGGTGTAAGCTCCTTTTTGCTCAGGTCTACTTTTCCCTGCTGATCAATACCGATTACTTTCACTTGTATTTCGTCATCCATTTTTATTATATCTTCTACTTTATCTACATGATAATGACAAAGATTTGATATATGTAAGAGCCCTTCAACCCCAGGTAATATTTCAACAAAAGCTCCGTATTTGGTAATTCGTTTAACCTTTCCGGTATATATTTCCCCAACTTTAACCTCTTTTACCAGGCTTTCTATTAAGTATTTAGCTTTATCGATTTTTTCCTGCGTATCGCCGGTAATATATATTTCACCATTGTCTTTAATATCAATACAAGTATCACTTTCTTCAATAATTTTCTTAATATTTTTACCGCTAGGACCAATTACACTTCCTATTTTATCAGTATTAACTTTCATTATAAACATTCTTGGAACATAGTGGGATAACTCCTCTTTTGGAGCAGAAATTACAGTATTCATTTTATCAAGAATGAAGAGACGACCCTTCTTTGATCTTTCTAAAATGTCTTTTAATATGTTAATGGATACACCTTCAATTTTTAGGTCCATTTGAATTGCGGTAATACCATCAACAGAACCTGTGGCCTTAAAATCCATATCACCAAAATGGTCTTCAATTCCCAAGATATCAGTCAATATTTCATATTGATCATTTTCTTTTACTAAACCAAGTGCTACTCCTGCAATAGGTTTTTTGAGAGGCACACCTGCGTCCATCAAAGACATACTGGTCCCACAGACGGTAGCCATGGAAGAAGAACCATTCGATTCTAATATCTCAGACACCACCCGAATAGTATAAGGGAATTCAGATTCATCAGGGACAAGTGCTTTTATAGCCTTTTCAGCTAACGCCCCATGACCTATCTCCCTTCTGGATTGAGATCTTCTTGGTTTGACATCACCTACTGAAAATGGAGGAAAATTATAATGTAGGTAAAATTTACGAGACGTATCTTCTTCTAGGGTATCAATGGATTGTTCGTCCCTTACTGAACCCAGAGTTGTTATTACTAATGCCTGAGTTTGTCCTCTGGTAAAGAGGGCACTCCCATGAACTCTTGGTAATATTCCTGTTTCACATTCAATTGGTCTAATTTCTTCAACTTTCCGGTGATCAAGTCGCATTTTTTGCTCAATAACAAGTTTTCGCATTATTTCTTTACATAGAGAATCAAACATACTTTTGATTAATGAAAAATCTGGTTCTGAGTCTGATTCCTTTTGTTTGTTTTCAAAATGAGAATTTATTTCTTCTAAAATATTTTTTAAATTTTCTTCTCTTTCGGTCTTATCAATAATTGTCATCGCTTTTTCTATTTTATCAGAATAATTTTCTTTAATTATTTTATAATACTTTTCTTTTTCCTGTGATAATACAAGATCAGGTTGCCAGGGTTCTTCTTTCCTGTCCGGTTTAATTTCTTGAGCAAAACGGACTTGCATTTCAACAATTTTCTTAATCTCAACCTGTGCTTTTTCAATAGCAATCAAGATTTCTTCTTCAGAAAGCTCTTCTGCCTCTCCTTCTAACATAACGACAGAGTCTTTGTTTCCGGCCACAATCAAATTAAGTTTACATTCTTTGAGTTCTTCCACTGATGGATTAATTAAATATTCTCCATTTAGATAACCAATCCTTACAGCTGCGATAGGTGTGTTAAAGGGAATATCAGAAATACAAAGTGCACAGGATGCACCAATCATAGATAAAATATCAGGGAGGTTCTCTTGATCATAAGATAGAACAGAAACTATAATTTGAACATCATTATGGT
>CAZPII010000146.1:0-4723 GCA_964586485.1 uncultured Atribacterota bacterium
TGGTTTTGTATATTATATTTAAGCATGAACGAAAATGAGATTAACTATTTTATTTTCTTTCAGGAAAATAATACATGTACGATTTTTTTTACCTGCTCATTAATCACATAATAGCAAACCCGGGTACCTTTTCGTTCTCCCCGGATAATCCCGGCAGCTCTTAATTTTGATAGATGTTGAGATATGGTTGATTGCGGTTTTTCTAGACAGTTATATATTTCACTGACATTACAAGGCTCTTCTACCAATTTTCGTATTATACAGAGACGCACCGGGTGTGCTATAACTTTTAATATCTCACTTTTGTAGTTTAATTTTTCATAAACCATTTTTTAAAAACATAAATAGATTATTTTTTGGTATCTGCTTCCAGTATATCTGATTTTAATATCTTTTCATAGCTATAGAGTGGACAATTGGATTGTCTGCATATAGTAGGAAAATATGTTTTATATCCTCCGCTGAGGTTCTTTAGCTTGGTAAAACCGTTTAATTTCAATAATCTGTAAGCTAAATATCCTCTTAGTCCAACCTGACAGTAAATCAGAATTATTTTATTTTTATCTAATTCTCCAAGTCGATCTCTTAATTCATCCAGAGGAATATTTATGGACCCCCTTATTATTCCTTCTTCACATTCTTCTGGTTTTCTAACATCAAGAATAATGCTATCAGAATTATATTGGTTAAACTCATCCCAGTGAAATATTTCTACATCACCTTTAACAATATTATTGGCAACATAACCCGCCATATTCACCGGATCTTTGGCACTCCCATAAGGAGGTGCATAACAAAGTTCAAGTTCTTCCAAATCTGATACTTTAAAATCAGACCTGATTGCTGTAGCAATAACATCAATCCGTTTGTCTATGCCATCTTTGCCTACAGCCTGGGCACCCAATATTTTCCCATTATCAGGAGAAAACAATATTTTTATAGAAATTGGTGAAGCTCCTGGATAATAACCGGCATGCGAAGGTGAGTGAGTATATGATTTCTGGTAAGCGATATTATTTCTTTTTAAAAGTTTTTCATTATTTCCGGTTGTAGCTATAGTTATATCAAAAACTTTGATAATAGAAGTGCCTTGTGTTCCTTTGTATGTTTCTTTTTTTCCACAAATATTACCGGCAGCAATACGTCCCTGTTTATTGGCCGGTCCGGCTAAGGGTATCAAGGCGGGATTACCATTTACATAATCCATTACTTCAATAGCATCACCAACTGCATAGATATCGGGATCTGAGGTCTGCAAATACTGATTGACCTTGATTCCGCCTCTTGGTCCAATTTCTAGGTTTGCATCCTTCGCAAGTCCATTTTCCGGTTTCACTCCAGTTCCCATAATAATCATATCAGTTTTTATTTCGTTACCACTAGACAATTTCAATATCTGGTAATTATCTTGATATTTTATAGCTTGGACCGGATCAGATAAATAAAATTCTACTTCCTTTTCTTTTAAATGTTGATGTGCCAGAGCAGCCATTTCAAAATCAAGCGGACCTAAAATTTGATCCATAAGTTCAATAATAGTAACAAGAATTCCGGCTTTTTTTAAATTCTCTGCAATTTCAATCCCGATATATCCGGCTCCCAATACTACAACTCGTTTGGGTTTTTTCTCTTGAATAAATTTTTTGATCGCCAGAACATCAGGAATATCTCTTAAACTGAAAACTTCACTGACATTCAACCCCTCAATAGGTGGCACTAGTGGCACAGCCCCTGGAGAGAGTACCAGCTTATCATAACTTTCCTTGTAAAGTTTATTCTGCTTGGGGTCCCGAATTGTAATTTCTTTTTTATCTCGATTAATTTTAATTGCTTCTTGATTAGTTCGAATATCTAAATTAAAGCGTTTTCCAAATAAATCCGGCGTTTGGATGATTAAATCTTCCTTTTTTTGAATAGTCCCACTTAGATAGTAAGGTAATCCGCAATTAGCAAAAGAAATATAATTTCCCCGTTCTATCATGATAATTTCCGCTTTTTCATTTAATCTTCTCAAACGTGCTGCTGTAGAAGCACCACCAGCCACACCACCAATAATTACAATTTTCATATAATATAATACCCTATCCCTATAGCAAACATTTATATATCCATATATTTATATATATGAATATATTATACTAATCCTGACTATCGGTCAATTATAATGCTTTTTTTAAAAATTTTCTTTTTTTGCTTATTTTACATACTTGTAAGTTAATTGTATTTCTAATATTATTATTATGGTAATATGGATTGCATTTAAACGCTATAAATAAAATTTCTGTGGCAATTAATGCAAATATTTCAAAAGGAAAAGGAAGGAGAAAGTAGTGATAAACAAACCAGAACAGACAGATAATAATCGGATTCAGAAATGCCAACAAAATTTTATAAAGAATAATTTTAATTTTAAACTTGCAAATAATCTCCAAGAGGCAAAAAAATTAGTCCTTAATGAGATTATCCCAAAATTAAAAATCAAAACAGCCTCCTGGGGTGATTCTATAACTTTGATAGAAACAGGAATTTTGGAAGAATTAGAAAAATCAAAAAAAATAAAATTCCTCCAAACTTTTGATAGTAAACTCTCAAAAGAAGAAATTACCCAACGAAGAAGAGAGGCTTTTCTGGTTGATTTGTTTGTTACTGGTAGTAACGCCTTGACCGAAAAAGGGCAGTTGGTTAACCTGGACGGAGTAGGTAACCGAATAGCTCCCATGATCTTCGGGCCAGAACATGTTATTATAATAGTTGGAAAAAATAAAATTGTATCCAATATTTCTGAAGCAATGGATCGAATAAGAAACCATGCCGCTCCTCTTAATGCCCGCAGGCATAATTACAGCACACCTTGTGTTTTTACTGGAAAATGTATGGACTGCCAAGAAAGAAATCGCATTTGTAATGCATGGAGTATCATTGAAAAGTCGAACCCTCCGGGTAGAATTACTGTGGTTCTTATTAACAAAGACTTGGGTTTATAATTCATTTAATAAAAGATTATTTTTTGGAGGTAATTTGTATGAAAAAATTATATCGCTCTAGAAAGGATAGTAAAATTGCCGGAGTTTGTGGTGGAATTGCCGAATATTTTGATGTTGATCCTACCATTGTTCGACTCCTGGCTGTATTGACCATCTTCTTTGGAGGTGGTGGAATTATTGCTTATATTATTGCCTGGATTATTGTTCCCCTAGAACCATTGGAAGAGGAAGTTAACACTTCAGAGGAAAACTCAAATTATACAAAAAAGGAAGATCAGGATAATAAGACTATTGATGCAGAAATTGTTGATGATTCAGAAAATAAATAATTTATTTTTTTTCTTGTTTTTCTCTTGACAATCATAATATCAATGCTATAATATATTCTGGTTTGAAAAAATAAAACCATTAAATATTCTTTTCATTTTTATACCTCCTTTCAAACTCGCTTTGCTTTTTAGCAAAGCGAGTTTTTTATACTTTATTTTTTTATTTTCCAAGGAAAAATTAACACTTTTGATATCCTTCCCTATTTACAATAAAACTACTTTCTTATAGCATTAATACAGAATTAACAAATAAAGGTAAAATACACTAATGTATATATTATTCTTTCTTACAATTTTTATATTATTGTTCGGATTTTTAGAAAATTTCTATCATCAAAAGAGAATTAAAAAAATTCCTATTCGAATTCATGTCAATGGAACCCGGGGGAAATCAACCACCGTTAGATTAATTGCAGGAAGTTTAAGGGAAGCGGGATACCGTGTTTTGGCTAAAACAACAGGAACTACACCTAGAATCATATTAGAAAATGGGGTAGAAGAAACTATTAAAAGAAGAGGTTCAGCAAATATAATTGAACAAAGGCGTTTTATTCAGAAGGCAGTCAAAAGAAAAGTCAATGCTGTCGTAATTGAATGTATGGCAGTTCACCCGGAGACTCAATGGGTCAGCGAACACCAGTTAATTAAATCTACAATTGGAGTAATTACCAATGTTCGGGAAGACCATCAGGATGTTTATGGTCCTGATTTAGAAGATGCTGCTAACGCTTTGAAGCTAACTATTCCCAGAAATGGTTACTTGGTAACTGCAGAAAAAAGATTTTTTCCAACTTTCACCAAGCATGCTGAAAAATTAAATACCAAATGTATTTTGATTGATCCTGAAAAAATAAATGCCAAAGAATTAAACCAGAAATCCGAAAATTTTTATTTTAAGGATAATGTAGCTATTTCCCTTCAGGTTGGACAGCTTCTGGGTATTGACAAAGAAACTGCACTGCTGGGCATATCGAAAGCCAATCCCGATCCGGGAGCATTGACTATCTATAAATTGAAGAGAGAGAATAAATTATTGTGGTTTGTTAATGCATTTGCCGCTAATGACCGTGAATCAATTTTACTAATCTGGGAAAAAATCGACCAGTTATTACCCATAGAAATGAATGATTCGCCAAGAATAGCTCTCATAAATCATCGTGATGACCGTATCACCAGAACAATACAATTTGATAGAATATTAAGTCAGGACCTTAACTTCAACCATATTATGTTAGCCGGGCCAACAAGTCAATTGAGTCAGAGGAAGCTTGTTCAATTTGGCTATCCATCCGGTCATATTGGATTAATTAAAAAAAGAGAGACTGCATCTCAAGCAATAGAAAAAATATTTGAGTTAATCGAGAAATTTGGAGTTTTATACGGATTAGGCAATACTCGTGGATTTGGTTT
>CAZPII010000147.1:0-4694 GCA_964586485.1 uncultured Atribacterota bacterium
ATTTTTTTGATTTTAATAAGTTCATTCTATATTATGCACCAACCTTATGTTCGTTTTGCTCGCTTGAGTTCTCTTGATCCCCTGGATATTTTTCTGGGTGTTGTGATGATCATAATCGGATTGGATATTGGAAGACGGGTAATTGGCTGGTCATTAACTTTAACGGCAAGTCTTATTCTAATATACGGTCTTTTTGGAGATATAATCCCGGGGATGTTTGGACACACCGGGTTTTCGATCCAGACTATCGTCAGTCAGATATTTAGCGGTATGGAAGGATTTTATGGTATGGTGAGTAGAATTATGATTCAATATGTTATTCCTTTCATTCTATTCGGTGCTTTCTTGGAGGAAACAGGGGCTGGCGAGTTTTTTATCAAACTGGCTTTTTCCTTAACCGGAAAGACGGTAGGTGGGCCGGCAAAGGCAGCCATTATAGGTAGTGCCTTATTGGGTTCTGTATCCGGCAGTGCAATTGCTAATGTATCTTCAACCGGAGTCTTTACTATTCCCATGATGAAGCGTATAGGTTACCCTTCTCATATTGCCGGAGCTATAGAGGCTTCGGCTTCCACAGGAGGGCAGATTATGCCACCGGTTATGGGGGCGGTTGCTTTTATCATGGTGGAATTAACTCAAATACCCTATTTGACGATAATATCTGTAGCCGCTTTACCAATTATACTGTATTACATTACATTATATGTATTTGTTCACATTGAAGCCAGGAAACAGAAAGTCGGTGTGGTTAAGTCAGAAAATACCGAAAGATGGACAGAATTACTAAAGAGAGGATGGTATTATTTTTTTTCTCTGGGCTTTATTATTGTTGTGATGGTAATGGGTTTTTCTCCCAACCTTGCAGCTTTAAGCGGGATTGTTGTACTGATTGCAATTTACATGATTCAAAAACGCTGTTTAGACCTGTCTTTTGTTTACCGGGCCTTGGTTCTGGGAGGCAAATACTCCCTCTATATAGGAAGCATTGTCCCCTGTATAGGTATCATTTTAGCAATGGTAGGTTTAACCGGTGTAGGCTTAAAAATATCCTGGTTTCTTTCAAGTCTTAGTAATGAAAGTGCATTTCTAGCCATATTATTGGTGGGGCTAATTTCAACTATCCTGGGGATGGGTTTGCCAAGCAGCGCTGCCTATATTATTGTAGCCATTACAGCCGGTCCTAGTTTGATCGAACTGGGCTTTCCTGTTCTTATTGCCCATATGATCATGATATGGTTTAGTATTAATTCCGAAATAACTCCTCCGGTTGGCCTGGCTTCTATTGTTGGAGCTGGAATTGCCGGAGCAGACCCCGTTAAGACCATGTTTACTGCCTTTAAATTTTCCAAAGGGCTTTATATTTTACCTTTTTTATTTTATTATCGGCCGGCAATTTTGTTGCAGGGAACCATCTGGATGATTATTGAAACCATAGTTATGGTATTATGCGGGTTAATTGCTTTTGCTATTTTTTGGGAAAGATATGTATACTGTTTTCTACCTTTATTGAATCGTGTTTTAATATTATTTTCTGCTATTACTCTTTTTATTCCTTATCGATTTTTTAATTACCTAGGATTATTTGTTTTTATTAGCATATTAGTCCAACAGAAGAGAATTCAAATAGGTAACCAAAATTTAAATTTAAAAAAATATCAGGTATCCGAAAATACAAAAAAATAAGTAGCAGGAGTTTTTTATGAAAAAAAATACCATATGTCGTTTATGTTCTGCCTGCTGTCCGATTGAAGTAAGGGTTGAAAATGGTAGAATTATTTCTGTAGAAAGAATAAAAAGGTATTCTGACGAAATTCACCAGGTTTGCCCTAAAGCACAAGCTGCTGCAGAAATTATCTATTCATCAAAAAGATTAGAAAAACCTCGAATAAGAAAAAAAGAAGGTATATGGCAGGAAGTATCATGGGATACCGCGCTTGATTTTCTTTGTAGCAAAATGCAGGAAATAAAAGAAAACAGTGGCCCGGAAGCAATTTGCTGGCTGAGAGGCCAGGCATCTGATTGGGGTGGGCCATGGCATTATGTTATGCGCTTGATGCAGGCGTTTGGTTCACCCAACGCCATTGGCAATGGATCGGTCTGTCATGCCGGCAGAGAGGCTCTCCAAACATTTACTTATGGAGATATGACCAGTCCTGATTATAAGAATTCCAAATGTATCATTTGCTGGGGTAGAAATGATCAGGATACCAACCCCACTGCTTATGAAGATTTGTTGTATGCCCGAAGCAAGGGGGCTAAATTAGTGGTTATTGATCCTGTCAAAACTCATCTGGCAACTAAGGCTGATATCTGGCTACAGATTAAACCCGGGACTGATGGATTTTTAGCTATGGCTATGATGAACTGGATTATCAAAAATAATTTATTTGACCATGGATTTATAAAAGGTTATACAGTTGGGTTTGATTGTCTAAAAAGGATTGTTGAAAATTATTCGCCTGAAAAAGTATCACAAGTAGTACAAATCCCGACAGATAAGATTATCGAGACCGTTAAATTATACATGAGTAATCAACCGGCATGTATTGCCGAAGGAAATGGCCTGGATATGCATTGTCAGGTTTCCCAGGTTACCAGGGCACTTGCTATCTTAAGAGCAATTAGCGGAAATTTAGACCGCAAGGGTGGAGATTTAATTCCTCAACCCGTTAAAATTAACAATTATCAATTACGGACTTCTTTTTGGAAAGAACCAATACCTATCAGCAAGGAGTATCCGTTATTTAGTCAGTATAGTGAAAAAAGAGGGATTCATGCCATGGGTGCTTTAACTGATGCTATACTCAATCATAAACCATATCCCATTAAAGGACTTGTTATCCAGGGAGCTAACCCAATGGTAACTATGGCTAACGTTAATCGAGTAAAGAAAGCTTTTAAGAAATTGGATTTTATAGCAGTTTTAGACCCAATGATGACACAAACTGCTAAACTTGCTGATATTGTATTACCAGCAAGTTTTTCTTTCGAACAAACCATGATTAGCAACAATGCTTTGTCCGGTAATAATGTATGTTTACAAAAAAAAGTGATTGAGCCATGGGGGAATAGCTTGCCTGATTGGGAAATTGTTTTTCGAATTGCCCGGAAATTAGGATTCAAGAAGGAGTTACCCTGGAGAAATGTGGAAGAAGCAATTGATGACCAGCTTCAACCATCCAAAATAACAGTAAAAGAGCTAATCAAAAGACCGGAAGGTATTTTATTGGAAAAAACCAGGTATCAGAAATACCTACAGGAGGGATTCAAGACACCTTCTAAAAAAGTAGAAATCGAGTCTTCTCTGCTTAAGGAATACGGTTATTTGGGCATTCCTGATTTTTGGGGAAGCTTTTCGTACCAGAAACCTTCTTTTTACGAACAAAGAGATTTTTATCCATTGATAGGGATAAGCGGAAGAAGGCCTAATAATTTCGTTCATTCCCAATTCAGACATATAAGTTCTTTAAGAGAGAAGGAGAGACATCCTCTGGTAGATATTCACCCCAAAAATGCTAAAGAAGAGAATATCGATCAAGATGATTTAATAATAATTAGTACTCCTAATGGTAGTATTAAAATGAGAGCAAGAATAAATTCGATTATTAAGCCTAATACACTGCGGATTGCCTGGGGGTGGGGTGAATACCGGGAAAAATATAATCTGAATCTATTAACTGACGATAGCCTGAAAGATCCAATAACCAGCACAACTTCCAATCGGGTGTTTATGTGTCGAATAAAAAAATAATTGAAAATTGCCTACTTGCTGCTTCAAGCGCACCTAGTGGTGCTAACAGACAACAATGACAATTCGTGGTTGTGTCTAATCCTTTGGTAAAAAAGAAAATTCGCCGAGAAGCAGAAAAGAGAGAACAGATGAATTATTATGTGCCAGAAAACGTCCTTTTATAATTCTGGTAGTTGGGTTTCCTTCTAAAAAAACAATGGTTCCCAAAATATCCAGAAAAGCATTATCTGAAATTGCTCAATTTATCTAAGTTGTAATCGGTCAGTAAATTAAAAAAATATTTTTCAAAACAGTTTCCATACTACAACTTTTTTTACTTGTAGATTCAAATGATAAATATATTAAAAATAAAGTCACTCAAAATGATTATCAAAGTAAAAGGGGATAGAAAATGGAAAACACGAATAGATGGATTGAGGAAATAATCAGCCTTATAAAAGACCATATTACTGAAAGAGATTTAATGGAAGAGTATTGATCAGGCGTATTAGGTGATTTTTGATTTTATGTATTATTTTCTGCCTTCAGTATTTTAGCAATAGACAATAATGAGTGGGCTATAAGAGTATAGCCCACTATTGTATTTGATTTTAACTTTATTTCACTATTTATTTTCAGGTTTCTCATAGGATGTTGGACCTTCATCATATCCGACTTCTTTAAGCCATTCAGCTGGATATCCTGCTCCCTGGGCGAGATCCGGGATATTGATATATCCATCAATATATTTGGTAATAAGTAATTCAGCAAAATTCCACCATTCTTCTACAACCCGGTTACCGTTGTTAATACAATAGTCTGTAAGGTATTGACGGGCTAACGCAGGATCTTCTTGATACATTGTTGCGGCAGCTTGTTCAATAGCAGATTGCATGGCAAATTGACGATCTTCAATCCTTTTTTGTTCTTCACGTATATCCTCAATGATATAGTCATGTTTTAG
>CAZPII010000148.1:0-4680 GCA_964586485.1 uncultured Atribacterota bacterium
CTTTAATTTGGCAAAAACACGGCGATATCTTTTTTCTTTTTTTTTGTCTACATTATCCAGTTTATGTAATATGACCTGAAAAGATTCCTGAAGACTGTATATATACATTTGACCTGAATCTCTTTTGTTTTTTACCCGGAAATCAGAATAAATCAAAATAAGTGATTCTAGAGATAGATTTTCGAGTTCCAAATCCCATACGGAATGATTAACCGCAATATGGCCAATATAGGGAATATTTAGCCGCTGAAACCACAAATCTGTATAATAATAATGAAGGTAAGGAACTCTTTTTTGTTCTCCAACTCGACAACCGTACTTTCCCACATCATGTCCTGCAGCAGATCCGGAAATAATACCCAAATCAAGCGAGAATCCCTGCTTTTTCATTTGTCTTGCAACACTCAAAGCCAGAGCATGCACTCCACAAACGTGGTCTAAGGTATTATAATTATAGATTTCCATACTTAAAGCCATCATCTCATAAATAAAATAATGATCAAAGGCATCTAAAAAACGTTGATATTCCTCTGGTTGTTCCAATGATTCAATTTCTTTTTTTGATAAAAAATCAAGAGAATATTTTGCCAAAAAAGAATCTTTATTATACTGACATTGCCAAGCAATGTTTTTCCGATAAGTTAATAAAAATAAGTAGAATAATTTCCTTAAACTTAGAGATATTGTTTTAAATTCCGGTCTCGTCTCGGGGAAGGACAGAAATTGACAAAAATGATAAATCCGCTTAAGCCATTGACCTTTGCTATATGTATTATCGATACTCTGAAATTTATCCAAGAATAATTCTAATGTATGCATCCCATCAAATTTTCTATACTCTATCATCCAGGATAATTTTTTTAGAAAATCATGATCTTTTTCTAATTCTTTAACATCAGTAGAATCTAAGGCACATCTTTCCAAAACAGTAACCCGGGATATCTCCTCAAAATATTTCTTGATAATTGATTCTTTTTCATTTATCTGTTTTTGCGATAACATAATACACAACCTTTTTGAAAATATTTACTTATTTTATTTTACTATCTTTGAATTTACATTCCAAACATTTTATAACAAAAATTCAATTATTCCTAATAATGCTTCCAGGAGTATTATTCACAGTTTATCTAGATCTATACTTCTTAACTCCTAAAATTTGTAAATTTGTCTCTGTTAATATAAAATATTTAATTATAAACGGTGATTTTTCAAAATTAACAAAGAGGTATAATTGATGAAAGTTGCTCGGGTAGAAGAAATGAAAAATATGGATCAGGATGCCATTAAAAAATATGGAATCAATAACCTACTGTTAATGGAAAATGCAGGCTTGGCAGTCTGTCAGATAATTAGACAAAAATACGGTTTTAAAAAATATAATTTTTTAATCTTTTGTGGTACCGGTAATAACGGTGGAGACGGGCTGGTTGTGGCAAGAAAATTATATTCCAATGGCGCCCATGTCCAGCTTTGTATATTAAGTAACCCTGAAAAATATAAAAATGTTTCCCTGAAAAACTGGCAGATCATTCAAAAACTAAACATACCTTTTTATATTAAACCTAGTGTTGAAGAAATTGATTCACTAATTAAACCAGATAACGTTATGGTTGATGCTATTTTCGGCACCGGACTAACCAGAGAAATCACAGGATACTATTTTCAGCTGATTCAAATGATTAATCAAAAAACTAATCCCGTTGTCAGTGTTGATATTCCTTCTGGTATCAATGGTAACAATGGTACAATCAGCGGAATTGCTGTTAAAGCAGATCATACAGTAACATTTGGACTTCCAAAATTAGGGAATATACTCTATCCGGGATATAAATACAATGGAAGTCTTTCTATTTCCCATATCTCTTTCCCACCTGAATTATACAATACACCAGATATAAAAATTCATATTAACACTCCCGTTACAATCCCCGAAAGACAGGAAAACGGGCATAAAGGAACTTTCGGAAATGCATTATTTATTGCAGGTGCCCAAAATTATTATGGGGCACCTTCTTTTTCATCACTTTCTTTTTTGAAAGCAGGAGGCGGGTATTCGCGATTAGCTGTTCCAGCTTCTATCATTCCATATATTGCTAGCAAGGCAAGTGAAGTTGTTTTCCTTCCACAGAAAGAAACAAATTCAGGAACCATAGCTTTGGAAAATTTAAATGAGCTCCTGGAATGGGCAGAAAAAATGGATTTTGTAATTATTGGTCCAGGTTTATCTTTACAGGAAGAAACCCAGTCTTTGGTTCGGGATTTAATAATTAAGATAAATAAACCATTACTAATCGACGGTGATGGATTAACTGCCTTAAGCAAAGATATCTCGATTTTAAAAAAACGGAAAAAACCTACTATATTAACTCCCCATCCGGGAGAAATGTCTCGCTTAATTGGTCAATCCGTTCAAAAAATCAAAGAAAATCAAATTAATATCATTCAGAAATTTAGTAAGAATAATAACACAATTTGTATACTTAAAGGTCCTCATACTGTTATTGGATTACCCAACGGTGAACTATATATTAATATGACCGGGAACTGTGGTATGGCATCAGCTGGATCGGGTGATGTATTGACCGGCACCATTGCAGCTATGTATACTCTGGGCTTATCGATCGAATCTGCGGCTAGGCAGGGTACTCTGGTTCACGGAGTTTCCGGTGATTTATCTGCTTGCAAAACTGGTAAAGATGGAATGATTGCTCAAGATATTTTAGATTCATTACCTGAAGCAATGAAAGTTATTCGTGAAAACCAAAAGAAAGAAAAAGAAAATCAATGCAACTTCTTCGGGTTTAATGTTATTTAAAACTATCAACAGGTTATTACAAAAAAACATTGCTAGTAATTTCCTTGTTCTAGAAGAAAAATAACTACTTTAATTCTGAAAATATCATTTTATAAGAATAAGTTTATTTTTTAAATGATTTTCAAATTCTCTTAAAAATTCATCCATACTCATACTCTCTCTTTTGCTCTTTTGAAAAACTATTATATTTCTAGGCTGGATTGCCTCTACATGCCATCTCTCACCAACATAAATAATCTCATCAGGATATTCTAACTGATAGCTCTTTTTAATCCTGGTAATTCGAAGGGGAATACCATTTTCTTCAAAAACCTCTAAGATATGTGAACCTAATGATATTCCTTTAACTTCCTCCAGTACATTTAAATTTCCATAGCGATTATCCCAGGATTGCACTTCCCATTCATCATTAAAAAATATAGGAGAATGCCGATAATAATAAATATGGCTTTCTTCATCTATTTGATTAGGTATACCCATTACTTCCTGAACCTCTGTTGAGCTAAAGCCAATTTTAATTGGACCTGAGATGGGTTTTTTAATCATAATATCTTTTTCTGGTTTTATAAAAACATCATCTACTGAAGACCAGCCCATTTCTGTTTGTCCATTATCTTCTGATTGTGACTGCCCAAAGGCGTGCAAAGAAGCAAATATAAACAATATTAAAAAAACAACTATCGATCTGTTTAATTTTTCCATTTCAAAAATAACCTCCAAAACCTATATTAATTGTGTTTATTCCCAGTAAATACCAAACCCGCATAGCGAACTGAAATATTTACAGGTAATACAACTCCTTACTTCAGGGGTTAGGGTAAACAATAGTCAATATCATATCTATAATCTTTCTGGTAAAACCAATTTACATTAGATTAATATCAATCATGCCCAAACCAGATAAAATAGTAACATAAATCTTTTTTTCTGAAAAATCAAAGGCTGAATTATAATAGAAATTGCCAATCTGGCTAAAATCATGGCAATTAATACGGTTTAGCACTCCTTTTATGAGAAGACGAATTCCAATATCTTTCGGAAACAAAATAGTGGTGTTTCCTACTCCACCTGCAAGATACACACTAATATTCTCCTGGTAATTACCTGTCAAATCAAGAATAGTATCACCTGTACCGATAGCCGCTTTAAGGTTGGTTAGGCGAATATTGCTTAAATCCAACTTATTTTCCCCACTACCCATGATAATTTCCATATCCAGGGGAATAGTTTTATTAAATACTAGAGACCATTTGTTTACTATGGGATCAAATAGCCCTTTCTCTTTTTCGTTCTCTTTTTGAATTATTTTTAAAAAACCTTCATTATTTTCCTCAGTATAGGTTATCTTTGGAGCCCATTGCGTTAAATTGTAAGAAAGATCTGAAACAAGTAGCGCTGACTGGCTTCCTCCGGAAATTTGCAGATCACCTTTGTAGAGAACAATTGTAGACTGAACTTTATTAGCTTCTCCCAAATGAATAACTGGCATTTCCTCGATTAATTCTCCTGTATCCCAACAACCATAAAGAGAAAAAACAAGTAAAATCGCTAGAATACCCAGAAAGAGAGTATACCCAATTTTATTATTCATGAGAATCTTCATACTACTTCCAAATAATCAAAAATATTTTTAGTTTTTTAATTTTTCTAACTGCATCAATAGCTCTTCAAATAATTTCATTGCATCTATCAATGGTTGATCTGTAGTTATATCCACACCAGCTTCTTTCAATACTTCTACCGGATAATCAGAGCTTCCTTTATTGAGAAATTCCATATATTTTTGTACTGCCGATTCCCCTTCATTTAAAATCTTGCGAGAAAAGGTGATTGCAGCAGCAAACCCGGTAGCATATTGATAT
>CAZPII010000149.1:0-4591 GCA_964586485.1 uncultured Atribacterota bacterium
AGGGATATCCAGGCCGGTTCAGAAGGACAGGAGTATCGTAATCTCATCCAAACTGATACGGCAATTAATCCGGGAAATAGCGGTGGACCTTTACTGAATACAGATGGAGAAGTAATCGGAATTAATTCGGCAATTATCCCTTATGCCCAGGGTATTGGTTTTGCTATTCCGATTAGTGTAGCGAAACGAAATCTCGATGATCTGATTACCCTTGGTAAAGTAAGAAGATCCTGGCTGGGTGTCTACATTCAGGAAATAACACCTGAGATTGCCGAGCAGTTCGGTCTTGAAAAAGCAGAAGGAGTACTGGTTGGAGACGTTATAGAGGAAAGTCCGGCTGAAGAGGCAGGTCTTGCCCGAGGCGATGTTATTTTATCGGTGAATGAAAAAGAAGTAAATACACCACAGGAACTGCAGGATACCATCCGTGCTTTGGAAATAGGTGAAAAAGCAGCATTGATTGTAAGCAGAGACGGGGAAGAGGTAGTGTTTGATGTGCAGATAGGAGAAATGCCTTCTGAAGGAGGCACAGGAACTAAAGAAAAGGTATTTTCCGAACAGACTGGAATTAGAGTTGAAAAAGTAACCTCGGAAATTGCTCGTGAAGCTGGTTTACCATGGGTTAAAGGGTTAGTGATTACCGATGTTATTCCAGGTAGCTCTGCTGATGACATGGGCTTGAGAAGCGGAGATATTATCCTGGAGGTAAACCGAAACGAAGTATCTTCTATTGAAGAATGGGAGAGCATTATTAACAAACTTGAGCCAGGGGATACTTTACTTCTCTTGATTTTCCGGGGCAGCCATACATATTATGTTCCCATAAAGATTGAGGCACTGGAATAAAAATTTTAAATTAGCAAAACAGAAAAAGAGAACCGGCCATTTGCCGGTTCTCTTTTTCTTTAAAAAGGTTTCAAGAAAAAATAATGATACCAGTTAAAAAACTAAAAATATTATTTCAAAAGAACAATATATATCTCGTTCTAATTGTGACTATTCTCTTTGTATTTATTTTGAGTTATATCAGTTATTATGAATTACGGAGAGAAAAGAATTATTTATGGGAATTAGCTCGTTCGGAAGGTTTGAATATTGCTTTTTCTATTCAGACCTTAGGAGGAGAGTTCATATTAAACCGTGGGATATTAAAAGAAGTACTTCATCTGTTTCAAAAAGAAGGCATTACTTTCATTGATGTGGTTGACCGGAATGGTGTTATCAGGATAAGTACTGATGAGCAAAGAACAAACCAACAGGTCGGAATCAAATACCCCGGTTCTGTCAACTATATTCAAACTCATGATTCGAAAAATCATAGAGTTTTACAGATCATTAAACCCTTTAGCTTTGATGATCATTTTTCTTCTGATTTATTTGGTTATCTTTTTTTGCAGGATAAATATCTATCAATCGGAATAAATTTGGAAGATTATTATATGCGCTATAGTCAAATAAAGCAAAGAGTTTTATTGAATTATTTAGTTATTTTAATGTTTTCCCTGTTAGCAGTGTATATGATATTTCGGATACAGGAAAGCCTGGTAACCAGAAGAACACTAAATAATATGAAAGATTATACTACCAAGCTTTTAGAAACCATGGATAGTGGTGTAATATCAATAAATAAGCAAAATATGATAAAGACATTTAATAAAAAAAGTGAAGATATTTTTCAGTTAAAGAGAGATGAAGTAATAGACAGGGAAGCAGACCAGGTTTTACCTATTAAAGTTAGAAATAAATCCATCTATCAGTTAGGAATACAAGAAAACAAGAAGATTGAAGATGAAATAGAGTATGTTACCGGAAACCATACCAGAAAGATTCTGGAATTAAATACTTCAATTCTTTCTAGTGATAACGATCAAGCTGGTGGAATGGTGATTCTAGTAAGGGATATTAGTCGTATTAAAAAGTTATCTGAAGAGATTAATCGTAATAAAAGACTGGCTTCTTTAGGCAAACTCTCCAGTGGGATTGCGCACGAAATAAGAAATCCCCTTAGTTCGATTCGGGGGTTAGCACAATTTCTCTTTCAGTCTTCTGCTGAAAGTGATGAGCATAAAGAAGATTTAAAAATTATTTTAAATGAAGTAGATCGGTTAAACCAATTAATTAACGAGATACTTGATTTTTCCAGACCAAAAAAATTGGAAATTAGTCATTTTTCAATTCAGGAGATGATCAAAGAGTTGATTCAGCTGTTAAAATTAGAAAACAGGGAAAAAGAGATATCATTTCAACTTAGTCTATATCAAAAAGAACTATTTATTGATGCAGACAGAAATCAAGTTCGACAGGCTTTGATTAATATACTTTTGAATTCGATCCAGGCTATACCCCAAAAAGGAAAAATTAGCATTTCCTTAGAAAAAACTACTTTTAAAGATGAGGATATGATTCAAATTGTAATTCAAGATAATGGTTCAGGTATTGATTCAACTGACTTGTCTCACATCTTTGACCCGTTTTTTACCACGCGAAGTGACGGTTCGGGGTTAGGGCTTTCTATTGCTCATAATATTATTGAGATGCATCAGGGTACCATTAAGGTGGAATCAGAGAAAGGGGAAGGAGCCAGGATAAGCATATGTCTTCCAATAAGGAGGAGCAGAGAAATTGAATAAAATTATGATTGTGGATGATGAAAAAAACATTCGAATTATGTTAAAAAGAGTTCTTTCCGCCGAAAAATATGAGATAGAAGAAGCAGTTAACGGATTGGAAGCATTGAAAAAAGTATCACAGAAAAAATATGATGCCATACTTCTGGATTTAAAAATGCCCGAAATGAATGGATTGGAGGTTATTGATAAAATAAAAGAAATGAATATAAATACTCCAATTATTATGATGTCTGCTTATGGAACAATACCGGAAGCTGTAGAGGCTATGAAATTAGGAGCAGTTGATTATTTAATAAAACCTTTTGATCTTGATGAATTAAGAATGACTCTGGATAGGATGATTCACCAGGATGAAATAAGGAAGGAGAATCAATATTATAGAGAGGAAGAAGATAGAAGATTTAATTTTAAGGAAATAATCGGTCAAAGTCAAGTAATGAAAAAAGTGCTGGGAATGATCAAGCAGGTTGCTCCTTTACCAACTACTGTAATGCTTACCGGAGAAAGTGGCACAGGGAAAGAGCTGATAGCTCGCGCAATTCATAAAAATAGTCCAAGAAGTGAAAACCCATTTGTTGTTGCTAATTGTGTAGCATTTTCATCTAATATCCTGGAAAGTGAGCTTTTTGGACATGAAAAAGGTGCTTTTACTGGAGCAAATTCCAGGAGGATAGGAAGATTTGAGATCGCCCACAAAGGAACAATTTTTTTGGACGAAATCGGAGAAATTGATACAATAACCCAGGCTAAGCTATTAAGGGTAGTACAGGAAAAAGAATTCGAACGGGTAGGTAGTTCAACCAGTATAAAGGTGGATACCAGGATTGTGACAGCTACCAATAAGGATTTAAAAAGTGAAGTAAGAGAAAACAGGTTTAGGGAGGACCTTTTCTACCGTCTCAATGTTTTTCATATTAATATACCTCCTTTAAGAGACAGGAAAGAGGACATTCCTTTACTAGTCCAATATTTTATTCAAAAATATAATCAGATTTTAAATAAAAAGATTTCCGGGGTATCAAAAAATGTCTTGGATTTATTGATGGACTACTCTTTCCCTGGCAACATTAGAGAGTTGGAGAATATTATGGAAAGAGCAATGATTATGTGTACAGAGAATACTATTGAAAAAAATGTTCTATACTTTCATAATAAGGAAAAGATTGAGCAAAGAACAGGTACATTGAAAGAAATAGAGAAAGAGATAATTAAAAAATATCTTATCCATAATGATGGCAATAGGACTAAAGCTGCTCAAGCATTAGGTATTAGCAGAAGGAGTTTGCAGTCAAAAATAAAAGAGTACCAAATTAATATTACATAAAAACAGAAAAAATAATTTAGATAATCGGAGGAAGTTACGCAATGTTGCTGGTTATTGATGTGGGAAATACCCACATGGTTGTAGGGATATTTGATGGGAACAGTTTAAAGCGTTCATGGAGAATTTCAACGGATTTAAAAAAAACAGAAGATGAAATTGCCATGCTATTCAAGAATTTATTAGCTGAACAAGAATTAAAATATAGTGACATTGAAGCACTTGTTGTTTCTTGTGTAGTACCCCCCCTCACATGGATTCTGCTTAAAATGTCTGAAGATTATTTTCATGTTAAACCTATGATAGTTGATTATCATCTGAAACTAAACATCAATATGAAGGTAGATTACCCGGAAGAGGTAGGAGCTGATAGAATAGCAAACGCAGTAGCTGCTTATGAACTTTACGGTAGTCCGGCTATTATTATTGATTTTGGGACTGCAACTACTTTTTGTGCTCTTGATAAAGATGGTAATTATATTGGAGGAGCCATTGCACCTGGATTAGAATTATCCAGTAATGCCCTGTTCGAAAAAACTGCTAAATTGCCGGAAGTTGAACTGGTAGAACCCGCTCATGCAATTGGCAGGAATACTATTCAAGCCATACAATCGGGGGTTTATTTAGGTCATTTAGGATT
>CAZPII010000150.1:0-4590 GCA_964586485.1 uncultured Atribacterota bacterium
CTGTCAAATGCAAACTGGCAAAAGATATCATTGGTTTTTTTGCCTGTTTTTATCGGAACTTTTTTATTGATTTATTCATCACTGGAATTAAATGCCATGGCTCTTGGTGAAGAGGAAGCCCTTCATCTGGGCATTCAAACCGAGAAATTACGCTTAAAGATTTTTTTAATCGGCTCCATTATGATTGGTATTGTGGTTTCCTTTACCGGCTTAATCGGTTTTGTCGGGCTGGTCATTCCCCATATTGCGCGTCTCCTGGTTGGGCCTGATCATCGAATCATGCTCCCCGTATCTGCCCTTATAGGAGCTGCTTTCCTGATACTATGTGACACTATTGCACGAACTATTATAGCCCCAACCGAAATACCCATCGGGGCTATCACGGCAATCACCGGTGCACCGCTTTTTATTCACCTCTTAAAAAGGAGAAATGAAAATAATGAATATTAAAGACCCAATTATTGCTCTGAAAAATATCAGTTTTTCTTATGACCAGCAACCTGTACTTCAGGATATTGATTTATCTGTTTTCCCGGGTCAGTTTATAGGCATTATCGGCCCTAATGGCTCAGGAAAAACCACTCTACTGAAATTAATATCCGGAATACTGAAGCCACAAAACGGACAAATTATGCTATTTAATCAGGACATCTCTACAGTATCTAGAAAAAAAATGGCTAAAATAGTCTCAGTTGTTCCACAGGACTGTTATGTTACCTATAATTATAAAGTGAAAGAAATTGTCTTTATGGGGAGAATTCCTTATATCAATCAGTGGCAGGGTGAAACGATTTCCGATTACCGCATTTCCCGTAATGCCATGGAAAAAACGGATTCCCTCTGCCATGCAGAAAAAGGAATTCATCAGATAAGCGGTGGTGAAATGCAGCGGGTTTATATTGCCCGGGCACTGGCGCAATCTCCCAAAATACTGATGCTGGATGAATTTGCCTCTCATTTGGATTTAAATTACAAATATGAGATGGTCAGGATATTAAAAGATACCCTGCGAAAAGAAGTCAAATGTATTATTTCTGTTTTTCATGATCTGAATCTGGCCAGTTTCTGTGCAGATCGCCTTATCTTGCTGGATAAAGGTAAAATTGAAATAAGCGGAACACCGCAACAGGTCATTAATAATGAGAATATAAAAAAGGTATATCGCAGTAAGGCGCATATTATTCAACATCCCGAGCTTGCCATTCCCCAGGTTATAATGTAGAAAAGACTCGCCCTGCAAAACAAGGAGAGTCTTTTAAAGAGATTATGCCTATATGCGGTTGCCTGTTAACTTTATTTTAGCATAATATCTTAAAAATACAAAACTGCCTGTACCTGTATTGGACTTCTGATGAAAAATTCCTGGATAGTTTCTCTTAATGTTAATCATGGTTTAATAAAAGGGAGGGAAAATTCCCTCCCTTTTATTAATCTATCTAATTTAAGGTGTTAATCCGGTATTGTTGGTATATTTACTTATCAATTTCCAGTTTAAATCCCAATAAGTATCTTCAGCTTTTTCCATTGCCGAGATAGTATAATTGGTCAGATATTCTATGGCTTTTTCAGGGTCTTCATTATAAAGTTTTAGAGCTTCTTCATCTACTTTGGCCTGATCAGTCATAAATTCTTCCTGTAGAGGGTCTCTTACTTCTCTTAAGTCTTTGATGGCATCCTGGTATCTTCGATTAACCAGGTCATCTGCCAGCATAAATGCCCAGCGTGCTGAATCCAAGCTGAACTGTTCTCTATCAAACCTAGTCCATCTTTCCGGAATTTCATTAATACCCACATACATTGGAACATGAATACTGGTATGAGGATTATCATAATAGAACCATAGGACTCCACCAATAGGATCAGGTAACCAATCTCTTGCTTGAGATACGGTACCAAAAGAACACCCCTGCCTAGCTGCACCTCGGTGGTATGGTATATTCAGTAATCTCCTCATATCACTACCCGGGAAAGGTGTGGCAAAAGGACTTTTTACAGAATTTCCCTGTCCGTCCGGAACTAACCATCCAGGATTTGCTTCCATATCAAACACTGTTCCCGTAAGTGTTGATCTTTGTAGCTCAATAACATCCATAACTGATACCTTTTGTTCAGGTTTAAGAGAGAAGGGGTAGGTTTGTGTTTCTTTATAAGGATCCCATTCCATAGAAGGAGCTGCCCAGCTGTAGACCAGGTGTAATCTGATTCTTACCCATTCTGAAGACAATGACCAACCACCCAGTAAAGGAGTATAGGCTTCCTGCCAGATAAATGGTTCTCCACTGTCCGGATCATACCACCCCCGATCAATAGCTTCCTGCATGTAGTTATCAGAGGCCATGAAGTACTCTGGGTTATCCAGATCTATTTCCCTAATTCTGCTTATATTAGGAACACAGAGAATGTGATCATCCGGTATACGCTGAGCTGCCCAGATTGCTCCTGGTTTGCCGCTATCAGGATCCCATCCTACGCCAACACCAAATACTTCAAAAACCCAGCCTTCATTAGGGTCGGTTACAGTCAGACATTCTCCTTCATTTGCACATGAGCCTAAAAATCCGTACTCTTCTGCCAATTCGCCCATCAACTTGATGGCATCACGGGCAGTTTTGGTTCTCTGTAGAGCAAAAGCTGTCAGTTGTTCGATGGTCATAATGGCATTTTCACCTAAGAAAGTCTTTAATTCATCCTTTTGTCCGATCGTTGTTTCACCAATCATCAGTTGATATTCATTGGCATGATTATAAGCATCATGAAAGTAAGTATTAGTTTCTCTGACCTGTGGAATTTCACCAATTTTCTGAGGAGGTTCTAATTCTTCTCCAACTAATCCCCAGTAAACAGGTGCCATAGCACCTTCAGGAAAAGTTTGTCCGGGAACAATATGAATACCTCCTTTAGAATCATACCATCCGTCTACTGTGTGAGAAGTAATTACTGATCCATCAACTGTAGCTTCTTTCCCGACCATCACATCCATACACTGTTCAGCTTGAGTCGATAAAGTGATTGTGACAAATAACATAAAGATTAAAGTAGTATAAAATAAAATTTTTTTCATTATTTTTTACCTCTCCAAATTAAACAAAATATTAAAATAAACAAAAAGGTAAGTTTGCCAGTCATCAGTAACGTATAGAAATTAACTGTAATATTTTTTTATCACCTCCCTTTTTTGTTTTACTTCTTCAAGATAATTTGGTTAATTAGACTATTTTTACCACCTGCCTTCGGCTTTTTATTCCATTCTTATCTCTCTTAAAGAGTTCCGGTATAAATTCACTCATAATATACCTCGCCCTCTCCTGCTTCTTCCGGGTTACGGAAGTAGAATCCGGTACCCTGGGCAATCACCTCCTGGTAACGTGGGATTCCCTCCATAAGAATGGGCTTGTCGGGATTCATATCCGAATAGGCTTGGACAGTCTCCAGGATAGTAGAACAATGCCGTCCGACCCGTACATCAATAGGCCAGCCCTGCTCATCTATCTTCTCATAGAGCAGCCCGTATTTGCCGGCCTCCTGTACAAAGGCATCCTTCCCGGTGAGAAGGAGATCTTCATCGGTAATACCACGTACCCTATCCAAGAAAGGTTCCGGTGTCTCAAAGAGCAGGGAAATGGCCTGTGAATGGTCTCCTACTTCCCGGTGGGAGAGTCCGTGGAGACTGGGAGGAGAAAATTCCATCCCGATAGGTCGTGCAAATTCCATCTCCGTTAACATCATGGAGGCCATGGCGGCTATTTCCTGAGCCTTCTCATGAGCTACAATAGTACTGATGACAGGATATTCCAGTTCCGCCTCATGTAAGTCGATAAAGATATCTACCTCTTCATTGCGGGTTAATTCCATCATGGCATAACAGGTCTGTTCGGTTATACTGCCGTTGGGTCGGCCGGGCCAGGTGCGGTTAAAGTTACGTATATCCATATAGGCCAGCATCTGCCCGGAGGGGTAATGGACGTATACTTCCGGGTCAGGCCAGGAATCCAGTGGATTACTCCAGCGATCTCCCATCCGGAATCTTTTCTCTCCCCAGGGAGTGGGGATGGTGTAAAAACGCGGATAGGCATCTCCGGGACGTGTGACGGTAGAAGCACTGCGGTTGGCGCGGATGGCGACAATCAGACGGCCCTGTTCGATGTTTACATTTTCGACCAAGAGTTGGGCGGTGAGATTGGACCCGGGTTCTTCCGGATGGCTTCCACCGATCAGAAAGAGTGTTCCTCCGGGGTTGCCGCTATCAAAGAAGTAGAGATTACAGTCATTGGCAGTCCCAGCCAAGGGAGCAAAGTAGGAACTTAGTTTTTTTACCTCTGTGATATCCGGACTGGGCACTACCGTCTCGGGAAAGGTGCGGTGCTCATAGAATAGAAACCCTGCCCAGATAATCATGATCAGACTGACAAACAGGGCAATAATCTTGATATTTCTTAAGTTTTTTTCAGTCATTGCGAACCTCCGTTCACTTGATATGAACGACTCTTAAGACAAAGGGAATCAATATCACACAGTATAGGATAGCCTCCTGGATATCCTTGGTCTTCCAGATACTGCGCAGGAGCAGCAGGACAATCACCGCACTGAGCA
>CAZPII010000151.1:0-4586 GCA_964586485.1 uncultured Atribacterota bacterium
GTCATAACCATCCTTCTGCTGTTGAGCCATTTCAGGGTGCAGCAACAGGTGTTGGGGGAATCCTGAGAGATATTTTTACCATGGGGGCAAGGCCTATTGCACTTCTTGATTCACTCCGGTTTGGTGATTTCAATAAAGATCGAACCCAATATTTATATCATGGCGTAGTAGGAGGGATTTCCTTCTACGGAAATTGTACTGGTGTTCCTACTGTTGGCGGAGAAACAGTATTTTCAGAAAGCTATCAAGGAAATATTCTGGTTAATGTAATGTGTGTTGGCTTGGTAAGAAAAGAAAATATTGTTAAGGCCATTGCTAAAGGAGCCGGCAATTCAGTTATCCTTATCGGAGCAAAAACAGGTCGAGATGGTATAGGAGGAGCAGCTTTTGCCTCTGTTGAATTAAATGAGCAATCAGATGAAGACCGTCCAGCTGTTCAGATTGGAGATCCTTTTGCTGAAAAATTATTAATAGAAGCCTGTTTGGAATTAGTAAAATATGAGGAAGTTATTGGTTTGCAGGATTGTGGTGCCGCCGGTCTGACCAGTTCTCTCAGTGAAATGGCAGCAAGGGGAAATAGTGGAATGGAGATAGAGTTATCAAATGTCCCACAAAGAGAAACAGGAATGAACGCTTTTGAGATTATGTTATCCGAATCTCAGGAAAGAATGGTTGTTGTTGTGGAAAAAGGGAAAGAAGAACGTGTTTTATCAACCTTGAAACGATGGGATCTGGATTCGGCGATTATCGGCCGGGTTACCGCTGAGCAAGAATTTACTATCAAAAATAATAACCAGATTGTAGCCAGCATCCCAGTTCATTCTTTAGCTGAAGGTGCTCCGGCTATTAAAAGGGATGCAAAAAAGCCAAAATGGATAAAAAAGATCAATAATTTAAATATTGAACAACTGGATGAGTTTAGTGATTATAATAAAATTCTATTGGCTTTACTTTCTTCTCCCAACTTATCCTGTAAGGAAGAGATTTATCGCCAATATGATCATATGGTTCAAACCAATACCATTATTCCACCAGGAGACGATGCGGCTGTATTAAGGATTAAGGGAAGTAAAAAAGCAATTGCTTTGACTACAGAGGGTAATGGCAGGTTTTGTTTTCTTGATCCTTTTGAGGGTGCTCGAATTGCAGTTGCTGAAGCAGCCAGAAATTTATCCTGCAAAGGAGCAATACCAAAAGCTGTTACCGATTGCCTGAACTTCGGGGCCCCGGAGAATAGTGACAGCTACTGGCAACTGGCACAGGCGATTAAGGGATTATCTGAAGCCTGTGAATTTTTTGATATTCCGGTAATTAGCGGTAATGTTAGTTTGTATAATGAAAATAAAGGAGAGCCAATTGATCCAACGCCGATGGTCGGTATGGTTGGTGTAATTAAGCATTGTGGAGATATACCTACTTTAGATTTTAAAAAGGAAAATGATCTAATTTTCCTTTTGGGAGAAAACAGAAATGAATTGGGAGGTAGCGAATATCTGGAATTTATTCATCAATTAAAAGTTGGTGTTCCTCCTGTTCTTAATCTGGCTCAAGAAAAAAAAGTTCAATCTTGTTGTCGAAAAATAATAGACAGCGGAGTTATCGCCTCATCACATGATTGTTCTTTAGGAGGTATTGCTATCGCCCTGGCAGAGTCCTGTATTGATAGCGGACATGGAGCAGAAATTGAACTAAGAAAAGACATACGTTCCGATTGTTGTTTGTTTGGGGAGAGCCAGTCCCGCATCATCGTAAGTATTGATCCTGCTAATTATAAGAGATTTGTTGGGATTGTGCAACAGGAAAATATACCATTCCAACAAATTGGCTTAGTAAAGGGAGATCATTTAAAAATTAATCAATGGGTAAACCTACCTGTTAGCCAGCTTGAGAAAGCATGGCGGAGGATAAAATAATGCGTGAAGAATGTGGTATTTTTGGTATATTTGACCGAAATCAAAAATTAGATGTAGCAAAATTAACTTATTTTGGCATTTTTGCACTTCAACATCGTGGACAGGAAAGTGCTGGTATTGCAGTTACAAATGGTAAGAATATATTGATTTATCGTGACCTGGGATTAGTTTCCGAGGTATTTAATGAGGGAATATTAAATACATTACAGGGTACTGCCGCTATTGGGCATGTTCGTTACTCGACTGCCGGTGCTAATAACTGGGAAAATAGCCAACCAATTCTAAATCAATATTCCGGAAAATCTTTTGCCCTCGCTCATAATGGGCATCTGACTAATCAAAGTGAATTAAAAGAACACTTATCTTCAAAATCATTGCTTTTAAAAAACCGTGATGCCGATAGTCATTTGTTATGTCAGCTAATAAGCGCTACTGGAGAAAAGGATATCGAAAAAGCTTTAGAAAAGGTGGTTTTGCAGATCAAAGGTGCTTTTTGTCTGGTTATTCTTACCGAAAATAAATTGATTGGTATACGAGATGGTCGAGGTTTTCACCCACTTGTTTTGGGAAAATTAAAAGAAAACGAAGGTAGTTATGTAATTGCCTCAGAAGATGGTGCTTTGCCACTAATTGATGCTCAGTATATACGGGAGATACAACCGGGAGAGATGGTGGTTATTGAAAAAAATCTCTGTAAGTCCAGACAAATCATTCCATGCAAACAAAAGGCTTTATGTGTTTTTGAACATATTTATTTTGCCCGTCCGGACAGCAATGTGTTTGATGAAAATGTAGCTGTTGTTCGTGAAAGAATAGGTCAAAAATTAGCAAAAGAACATCCCGTTGATGCGGATATGGTTATTTCAGTTCCGGATTCCGGAAGGTTTGCTGCCCTGGGTTATTCTCAAAAATCAGGTATTCCTTATCAGGAAGGCCTGGTTAAAAATCCCTATGTTGGGAGAACTTTTATTCAACCGAACCAAATTTTAAGAGAGCATTCAGTAAAAGTAAAGCTCTCTCCTGTTTCCGGGATTGTTAAAGGTAAGCGGATTGTGATGGTTGATGATTCGATCGTAAGGGGAACAACCAGCAGAAAACTTGTTAAATTGCTGAAAAATGCCGGTGCAAAAGAGGTTCATGTTCGAATAAGCTCCCCACCCGTCCATTATCCCTGTCATTATGGCATTGATACACCCAATAGAGAAGAATTATGGGCAACACGTTTTTCTGTTGAGCAAATAAGACAATGGATTGAAGCGGATTCTTTAGGATATATTAGCCTTGAAGGCCTGACCCATGTTTTTAGAAAAAACAAACCTTCTGATTTTTGTACTGCCTGTTTTAGCGGAAAATATCCAATTTAAAGAAAGTATAACGTATACTGTATATCGTATAACGTAAAATACTTTAAGCATAAATGTAGGCAAAAAACTTAAAATGAAATAAAATAAAGATAAGTTGGATAAACCAGTTGATACAAGAATAGGGAAAACCAGAACATAGTTTCTTATTTATTGATTTTATTTAACTTTAAATTAAAGTTTTTCGGTTTTTACCGGTATACGTTATACGTAATACGGTATACTTACCATATACTTTCAGTTATTGCTAGAATAAATCGAAAGGACAAATAATATGAGAGATGCCTACAAAAAAGCAGGGGTAAATATTGAGCTGGCTAATAATATTATCAATAGAGTAAAGCCGATGATTCATGAAACACACATACCCGGAGTAATGAGTGAAATTGGTAATTTTGCCGGTTTATTCTCTCTTTCACAGGAAAAAATAAAAGACCCGGTTTTAGTCTCAGGTACTGATGGTGTAGGTACCAAATTAATGATTGCCAATTTAATGAAAAGGCATGACACAATCGGAATTGACCTGGTAGCCATGTGTGTAAACGATATTTTGACATGTGGTGCCAAACCTATATTTTTTCTGGATTATCTGGCTACCGGAAAATTGGAAGAGAACAAAATGATTGATATTATTAAAGGAATTACAGATGGTTGTAAGCAAGCAGAATGTGCATTACTTGGTGGTGAAACCGCGGAAATGCCAGATTTTTACCGGGATGGAGAATATGACCTATCTGGTTTTGCTGTGGGCATTATAGATCGAGACAAGCTAATCACCGGTAAAAATATCAAGGTAGGAGACATTTTGCTTGGTTTAGGGTCTTCAGGATTACATAGTAATGGGTTTTCTCTGGTAAGAAAAATTTTATTGGATAAAGAAAGTGTTTTTTTAAAAAAGAAAATAACACCTTCAAACCACTCCCTGGGGGAGGAAATTCTTCAACCTACCAAAATTTATGTATCAGCTATTTTATCATTACTAAAAAAATATCAAGTTAAGGGTATTGTGCATATCACCGGAGGGGGATTTTATGAAAACATCCCACGTATCTTACCATATGGAGTTTCAGTTAATATTCATACTGATAAATGGCCTGTATTGCCGATTTTTAATCTGATTCAAGAAAAAGGTAAAATTACTGATAAGGAAATGTTTTCTACTTTTAATATGGGAATTGGTATGCTTATTGTTGTTGAGCCAGAGCAACAACAGTCTATATTACAGGATTTAATGAATTCAGGAGAAAAGGCTTATCAAATTGGTGAAGTTGTTTCACAAAAAGATCCGGAACAAAGAATTTTTATAAGTAGT
>CAZPII010000152.1:0-3132 GCA_964586485.1 uncultured Atribacterota bacterium
TCCATTTTTTTTATTTCCTCATAATTATCTTGAGACAATTTTCTCTTAATCCAGACAAAATATTTCTCTTTTTCTAATTGTTTTTTAATCTGCTGATAACTCAAATCCAGTTTAGTTGAAATAATTCCGGCAACTTCATCGGGATTATCTATTTTATAGGGTATGGCAAATAATGATTTTGAATCTACATTGACTGCTAACTTTTTTAAATTTCGGTCTAAGATGTTACCTCTTTTACCATCTATGATATATGAAGTGATATGCTCTTGCCTGGCAAGTTCATCGAGTTTACTACCTTCCACAATCTGTATTTGATATAAACGATAAATCAATACTAAGAAGATAAAAATAAAAATAATAAATAATAAAATAATTCTTTCTCTTTTTTCGTTCAATTGAAACAAAATCTCATGCCTCGCCTATGAAATTGCTTACCATTATTTTATTGGTTTTGAAAAATTTGTAAATTAGCAAATTCCTTAAGAAATGTTCCCGCTTCTAAATATCCTGCATCCTGGCTTTCCTCCGCAGATTGAGTGGTTACCACATTCCGATTGATATTTGCCGGAAGCATGGCAATAAACTCTATGTTCTCCGGACGATGCATCCCCAATTCCTGACATGCTATTCTTTCAATTCGATTTAAGGAAGAAAGATATCCCACCGAATATTCCAGCTGGTTTTTTCTAACCATCAATTGAGCTTTCTTCTGTTCTAAATCAATTGACTGGTAACCCAGGCTCATCAGTGTGATATTACTGCAGATGTATCCTATTACTAATAAACTAATGATGATAATAATAAATAAGAAAAAAGAGAATGATGTCTTATGATTTTTTTCCTTAAATTTACCGTTTTGCTCAATGGACATAATATCTTTCATTTTTGATTACTCTCTCTGAAAGTATTTTTTTCGGCAATTCTCATTTTGGCGCTCCGGGCTCTCCGATTTTCTTTAATTTCTTTTTCTGAAGGGTAAAATGGTTTTTTGGAAATAATTTTCAATCTATACTCATAAAGAGTAGCGTTTTCTTTGCTTGCCAGTTCTTTAAAGGTATGTTTAACAATTCTGTCTTCTAACGAATGATAGGAAATCACACAAATCCTTCCCTGCCATTCTAAAAGATTAATTGCCTGTTTTAACGCTTCTTTTAACCTCTCTAATTCATCGTTTACTTCAATTCTCAAAGCTTGAAATACCCTGGTAGCTGGATGAATGCGCCATTTATTTTTTTTATACTTTTTATAAATACTGATAATTAATTCTGCCAGGTGTTTGGTTGTTTGAATGGGCTTATTTTTTCTTTCCTGTACAATCAACCTGGCAATTGACCTGGAAAAACGTTCTTCTCCGTATTTACTAAAAATTTCCCATAATTCCTTTTCCGAATAATGGTTAATGATATAGCTGGCATCTAATTGTTTGCTTAAATCCATCCTCATATCTAAAAGATGATTTTCTAAAAAACTAAATCCTCTGGATTGAGTACTGATTTGATGAGATGATAACCCTAAATCAAACAACACCCCCGTAACTTTCTTTAAACCCAGATCCTTTAACACTTTTTCCAAATCACCAAAATTGCTTTTTATTAAAAATATTTTATCCTGATAATCTTTAAGCTTCTCTCTGGCATATTCAAGGGCTTCAATATCCTGATCCATTCCGACAAGCAATCCTTCCGGGTGAATCTTTTTAATAATCTCCCTTGAATGGCCACCCCCTCCTAAGGTACAATCAACATAGATTCCTTTTTTCTTGGTGATTAAATTAGTTAAAACTTGGGAACACATCACCGGAATATGATAATCTATCACGAATCATGTTCCTCTTTTTCATATATGCGTTCGGCAATATCCTCATAGGATTGTTCTGTTTCTTCGGCATATCCTTTCCATTTTTCCAAACTCCATATTTCAATACGTTCAAAAACACCGATAATCATGACATTTTGATTAATCTGAGCATAGTCTCTTAAATGTTTGGAAATAACAACTCTTCCTTGCTGGTCAAAATGGCTTATTAATGCTCTGGAGGCTAATGTTCTCTTGAAAGCCCTGGTGTCTTTCTTGCCTAAAGGAAGTGATTGAAGGTTGCTGGCTAATTTTTGCCACTCTTCCATAGGATAAACAAACAGGCATTTATCCAATCCGAAGGTTATGACAAACGGGTCTCCCAGATCCTCCCGAAACCTGGAAGGCATAATAATTCTACCCTTTTTGTCTAGAGAATGTTCGTGTTGACCCAGAAACATCATTTGCCACTTTCCTCCACTTTCCTCCACTTGCTAATAGTATACTACATCTAATAAAAAAAATCCTTCTTTTTTTGGAAATTTTTTAAAAAATTATGAGGAATTTCAGGAGAATTAGTGAAATAATATTTCTAGTAAGGGAAATGGGTTAATCTGTGTAGAAATGTGCTGGGGTACCAGATGCAAATACACTATAAATCAATAATATCTAAAAAGTGGGGAATAAAGATATAATTTTCAATCGAGTAGGAGGAAAATAATTAATTTATTTTCCGTCCTCTCATACCACCGTACGTACCGTTCGGTATACGGCGGTTTATTAAGAATTATTTTATTGTGCATATCTTTCAGTAAAACTCAGGTACCCAAGATTCTTAAGCCTTTTATTAGCAAGGATTAAAGCAACTATAGGGCTATTGGAGGATATCCAACAACCCTTTCTGGCAAGCAAATCATAAGCCGAGTTCTGTCACTGTTTTTCTTTATCATTTAAAGAAAAACAGTGTGGTAATCATCTATCTAGAGTATAAGTTACCTTATACTTCCAGCGATCTACCCGGAAACCTGTAGCGGGCAACTAACTGTTTCCTTCTTGATCTTGCTCCAAGCGGGGTTTACTAAGCTTATTGGTCACCCAATAACTGGTAAGCTTTTACCTTACCTTTTCACCTTTGCCGAAACGGCTGTTTTCTTTTCTGTAGCACTTTCCCGGGGTCACCCCCACTGGGTGTTACCCAGCACTCTGCCCTGTGGAGCTCGGACTTTCCTCAGATTCCAAAATAGAACCTGCAATTACCTGATTTGCTTGCCATATATGAGCATAGCTCATGCTTCGTCAGGGGAATAGCTTCCCCTGAAACCCCTTAATTATCTATTT
>CAZPII010000152.1:3232-4574 GCA_964586485.1 uncultured Atribacterota bacterium
AGCTCATGCTTCGTCAGGGGAATAGCTTCCCCTGAAACCCCTTAATTATCTATTTTAATTTCTAGTAATAAGAAAGATGAGCTGAAGCTCATGCTTCGTCAGGGGAATAGCTTCCCCTGAAACCCCTTAATTTTTCTTTAATAAATTCTTTAATCTGATATATTAGCAAAGCTAATCTATCATCGTCAGGGGAATAGCTTCCCCTGAAACCCCTTAATTATCTTTGCTTCCATATTAATATTCTATTACAGTTAGGGCAAGTAATCAAGAGGTCATGGTTTTTCTGTAAATGATAAATAATATCACTGGGTAATGACAGGTTACATCCGCTACAGGTAGGCCCCTCAATCTCTGCAACAACCTGGCCTTCCTTGTCATTCCACAGCATATTGTATCGTTTCATTAGTTCACCACTGGTAATTTTATCGGTTATTTCCGCCCTTTTTTTATTTTTTTCCTCGATGCATTGCTTGATCTTTTGCTCTTGTTGACTTACTTCTTTTTGTCTTTCTTCTAATTGTTTTTTTGCCTGGACCAATTCCTTTTCAATTTCACTTAATTCTCTTTTTATGGTATCCTCCTGGTCCATAACAATCAACAAATCTTCTTCAACTTTATCTCTATCCTTTTTTAGTGACTCTATCACCTTTTGCAGCTGTTTCAATTCTTTAATATCACTAATTTTACCACCATACAATTCATCCTGACGTTTTTGTATCTTTGCTTCAACTGAGCTGGCATCAATTTCTTTTCTTTTAATTTTTAACTGCAGTTCTTTTGATTGATCCTTCTTGCTTTGATATTTGTTTTCTATTTTTTTTATTACATCCTCTATTTCCTGTATTCTTGCAGGAAGTTTTTTTTGTTTTTTCTTTTCTTTAAGAATTTCACCATCGATTTCCTGTAACATCAGCAGGGCATATAATTGTTCCTTCAAAAAATACCTCCTTGATTTCAAGTGAAAAATGACCATATTACTTATCTTAATATTTTTATGTTAAAATTTTTATTTAACCATTGCCACCTTCTAAGAAGGTGTTTTTTCATGGTTAAATAAAAAAAGCCTTACTTTCTTTTAAGGTAAAGTAAGGCTTATAATATAGCGTTCTACACTGTACACTCATTTTTTTCAATCTACTATGGTTGTGTAAATTAATATTTTTATTTTTCATACAATACTCTTTTTCGTATCCAATTAATCCATTGGCTGGTGGGCCCACCCGGATTCGAACCAGGGACCGGCCGGTTATGAGCCGGCTGCTCTGCCAGCTGAGCTATGGGCCCTATGGTAAATTCTCCTCTAAAAGTATAGCAGATATCAATTTAAAGTCAAGAAATATAT
>CAZPII010000153.1:0-4563 GCA_964586485.1 uncultured Atribacterota bacterium
ACAAAACCAAAACCTTTGCCCTCGATAATATTAACACTTTTCACGGTGCCATAATTAGCGAACAGTTCTTCCAATTGTTGGTTAGTTACGGAATAGTTTAAATTTCCGACATAAAGTTTACTACCTTGCATATCTTTTCCTCCTTCTTATAATATTTTCTCAGTAACATTTATAATTTAGAGGTAAAGTATGTCAGGATAGAAAAGTCTCTATTTTATATATTACTGCAGATCAATCCTAAAAAATTAGTAGTTTGATCTTTCAATACTCTAAATTATTCATTTAAAGTATTTTTACTCATTATTGAGTAACAACTTAGTATACCTTATTTGAATAGAATGTCAAGTATTTATTTTCTTTACAAAATATGTTCTAAATATTATAACAAATTATCCCTGATAAAGCATCCTTCCTTCTTTTTATAGTTCCCCAAAACTATATTTCCTTAGCGGCAAAAAAGGATGAACCTGTTTTTTATATTTTAAAAATTCTTTACCAAATTCTTCTTGCAGAAATTTACTCTCTTTGAAGGCTGCTATTGCCAAAAAAATCATAATAGAAATCACTAGTGTTATAATGAGCAATGTTGAATAAAAAGAAAATGGGTTATTATTGCTACTGGTCATTATTGCTCCAATAATAAATATATAAATCCCGGTATAAAGGGGGTGTCTGATAAAAGCATAAATTCCATTTGTTACAATTTTTGTAGAACGAAGTTTATGTCCTGTCCAGGTGTGGTATTTACCAATATCTATTTTTGCTTTTGCTACCAGGGTTACACCAGTACAGATCAAAAAAAGACCCAGGTAATTTTGTGCCAAAAGACTGTGTAAATTTATCAATACATATGTGTAGATTAAAATTGGAATAAAATAAAATATTTTTATAAACAAGATTAATCTTTTGTTCACTAGAGGAATCATGCCTTTTTTATCTCTAAAATCAGAAATAAAAAAAGCAAATATATACAAAACTAATAATGCAATAACCTTAAATATTAATATATCCATATCTTTTTCATCTCTTACTCAACTTTTCTTTTACTGTAATTATTGTTTCGCAAACTAAATCCCAAAATTTCCTTTTTGCTTTTTAAAATTTATGTAACAATAAATAGAGCCTGTTTCTTTTTCCACAATGTTTTTAGAGTATAACAACTATTTGTTTCTTGAGTCAAGTAATCAGTTCTTCAGCTAAAACATTTTCATAAAATCAGATTTTGACAGGTTAATATTGTGAGAAAGATTATCAGTTATCCTGCAAACATAACTCATCCTGGTTTTTCTAAATGATTTTTTGTGATAACATTTAATTATTCAGGTAATCGTAATCCTAAATACCTATCAACCTAATAATTGAGCTTATTCGCTAAAAAAGATAAATCATTAAATAAATATTTTTTAGTAACAAAGGTGGAAATAATTGAATTTTTTAGATTTAGTAAAAAGTAGAAAAAGTGTACGTAAATATTTAAATCAATCGGTCGAAAGAGAAAAGATTGAAAGATGCCTTGAAGCTGCAAGGCTTGCTCCTTCAGCCAGCAATTCTCAACCCTGGAGATTTATAGTAGTAGATAATCAACAGTTGAAGGATAAAGTAGCAAGAGAAACGTTTGATAGGCTCATCACTTTTAACCGTTTTTCCCTTCAGGCACCTGTGTTGGTTGTAATAATTTCAGAAAGGTTGAATGTTGTAAACAAAGTCGGGGAAACCATCAAAGATAAACAATTTAGTTTAATCGATATTGGAATTGCTGCTGAAAATCTTTGCCTGCAGGCTACAGAAGAAGGATTGGGCAGCTGTATTTTGGGATGGTTTAATGAAAAGGGCGTAAAAAAAATACTTAATATTCCTCATTCAAATAGAGTTGAACTTATTATAACTATGGGTTATTCGGCATCTAATGAGGTCCGCCCTAAAAAACGAAAAGATTTGAATAAAATCAGGAGTTATAATAACTACAAATATTCTTTTAGGTAGGTAGGTGAAAACAATGTCACATATGGTTGGAAAATCAGCTTATAAGAAACTGGAGGAGAGACTAAACAGATATCCTCAAGGTGCTCCTCCTTCTGATACCTTATACAAAATATTGAGTATCCTTTTTAATGAAAAGGAAGCAGGGCTGGTTTCACAACTTCCTATAAAACCATTTACTGTTAAGACAGCAAGCAGAATATGGAAATTAGACAAAACTAACACCGAAAAAATATTGGATGAATTGGCCGGCAGGGCAATCCTTTTGGATTCAGAACATAACGGAATCAAGAAGTATGTTCTCCCACCACCAATGGCAGGATTTTTTGAGTTCTCTCTTATGAGGACAAGACAGGATATAGATCAAAAAGTTCTTTCCGAACTTTTTTACCAGTACCTCAATGTTGAAGAAGATTTTGTGAAAGATTTGCTTTTAGGTAGCGAAACATTTCTGGGCAGAACTTTTGTGCAAGAAGAAGCCCTATCTGAAGACAACCTTGTTTCCATCCTGGACTATGAAAAAGCAAGTTTCATCATAAAAACCGCATCATCTATAGGGATCAGTATGTGCTATTGCCGCCACAAAAGAAAGCATTTAGGAAAAGCTTGTAATGCCCCAATGGATATCTGTATGACCTTCAACAATGTCGCCAAATCCCTGATAAAACATAATTATGCTCGGCAAGTAGGTGTTTCAGAATGCATGGAACTACTGCATAAAGCCTATGAATATAACCTTGTGCAGTGTGGAGAAAATGTTCAAAATAATGTTAGTTTTATCTGCAATTGCTGTAGTTGTTGCTGTGAATTTTTAGTTACAGCTAAAAGATTCGGTATGCTCCATCCGGTCCAAACTACTTCTTTTATTCCAAAGATTAATGAAGATAGCTGCACCGGTTGTGGAAAATGTATCAAATCATGTCCTGTTAAAGCTATAGAGTGGATTTCAAATGACAATGGAAAAGACAACGAAGCTAAAAAAGTCAAAATAAATGAAGAAATATGCCTGGGATGTGGTATTTGTGTCAGGACATGTCCTAATAAAAGTATCACACTTGAAAAACGTAAAGAACAGGTGATAACCCCGGTAAATTCAGTACACCGGATTGTCTTAATGGCTATAGAAAAAGGTAAGCTACAGGAACTTATATTTGATAATCAAGCATTTGGCAGCCATAGGGCGATGGCAGCTGTTCTTGGAGCTATTCTAAAATTGCCTCCGATAAAACAGATTATGGCCAGCAAACAAATGAAATCAATATACCTGGAAAAGATTTTGACCCGAATAAAATAACCCAATAATAGAAGGCAGTTTATTGACAAAAGTATGGACAAATCTATAATTCCAGAAAATAATACTCAGATTTTCGACTCATCAACAGGAATATACGCTCTCCTACAGGCAAGTATTAAATCAATTATCCTACCTATCACTGAGTCAGTAAGCTCTTTTAATTATTCAATAAGTCTTTTCAGCTTTTTAAAAAATCAAAACATTGTTCCCATTGTTCTAAAATCTCAGGGAATATCTCCCGATATCTATAACGAATTTCCATCATATCTATGCCATCATAATCCTTTAGTAGTGGAGTAACTTTACTATAAGGAATTTTCCCCATTCCGGGAGGCATATGTAAATCTCCTATACCGTAAGGTAATAAAAATCGAAAATTGCCCTCTTGGTCTTTCTCTTTACTGAATATTCCAAAATTATCATGAATATGAATATGTTTTAAATAAGGCAATGTTCTTTTAACAAAATCTAAAAATTTTATTTCATCACCATTTAAGCTTATAAAAGCATGGCCAAAATCACAGCATATACCAACATTTGGATGATCAATTCTATTAATAATTTCAATTAGTTCATAAGGAGATTTTCTATCATAATTATTTTCCACACATATTTGTATAGAGTTACTCTTGGCAATCTCGGCAAATTCTAATAAATACTTAATTTCTTTATTTGCTAAATAACTATATTTTTTGGGTCCTATCTTCTTATAATTACCCTCGTTTTCTCTTCCCAAATGATATACCAATAACCGAGAATGTATTTTAATTGAAGCTTCAAGGCAGGCATTAAACACATTCTTCTGGATTTCAATATTTTCCTGATCTCTTAAATTCAGGTTATCAGGACAATGTATTGAAATAATGAAATTATATTTTTTTAAAATATTTAGTGTTTTTTTTATACTTTTATCATTCACTTTTCCGTTAATAATACCATCAATACCATGAATTCCAATTTCAGTATATCTTATTCCAATACTTTGATAGAAGGCAATTTCCTTTTCAAGTTCTTCTAAATTACCGTCAATTAAAGTGGATAGGGTAGCCATACCTATTTTTCTTTTGCTCATTATATTTTATATACCCTTAGATTCTTCTCAGTCTTTATTAATTTCCTTTTATATTTTTAACAAGAATTGGACTCAGTAAACATCGCACCCGCATAGCGGGTGGCTTTAAGAACCTCTAAAAGAGGTTTAACTTTTTATCACTTTTTAGCTCTTTTTCTTTCGATTTTTTATTTATATTTTAGCTATAATATTTCTAAGCAATATAACTTCCACCTTT
>CAZPII010000154.1:0-4563 GCA_964586485.1 uncultured Atribacterota bacterium
AATCAGTATCGAGTCAAAATCGTTTTCACCCCCACCTTAATCCTCCCCCCTCAAGGGGGAGGAAATAAAAGAAGAGTATCGAGTCAAAAATACAGTAATGAGTAATAAGTGATTAGTGATTAGCAAGAAAATAATATCTGATCTGCAAATTAAGTAGCATAACACTAAAAACAAAGAATTTGAAATCTTATCTGGTTCTAAAAACTATAAACTAAAAACAGTTATCTAATTGACTAAATACCATGGACTAACGACTATTTTATACGCAATACACACGACGCAATACGATATACTAGAAATTATAGCTCTCATCAAATGAATCCGGGAATTCAACTTCTTCAATAGCGGTATTAATGGCAAAAATACGGATATTGTTATCACCACGATCTACTGGATAGACAAAGAATCCTATTTTGGTGGGATTGTAGCTGTAGCTGGTACCATAGAGTTTTTCACCATCCCGGAAGTGGACAATTATGCGTCGTTGAGTTGGAATATTTAGATTATAATTTTCAAAAGTTCTTACTTTTTTATAATCACTGTTACCGATAAAATCTTTGACAAAGAATATTGCCTTCAGATCTGCAATTCTAATATCAAGCTTTACACTGTCTGAATATTCTTTTAAGGGATGAAGAAAAAATATGTCCCTGTTGGGATTAAAGTTATCAACCCATCCCTTGGTTATTTTACCGTTTTTATATTTTAGTACTACTTTATGTCCGGGCATTTGGAATACCTTGAAAGAAGGTATACCGTATAACGTATACCGTATAACATGAAAACGTATTGCGTCGTGCGTATTGTGTATTGCGTTTAAATACAAAAATACAATTATAAAATACTTTAATTAATTTATTACATCAATTCTCTTAATCAAATTTGAAATCATTCTTGAAAGATGATCACTTTTTTCTAACACTTTTATCTTATCATCATCATTAATGTAGGATAGTTCTTTGGCAATGATTATTTGTGTTTCAAGCTCAGCACAACTGCCTAATGCAACAAAAAGAAATTGTCGGTATTCTTTATTATGATATCTCCTAAACCCTTCTGCAATATTAGATGGTATAGAAATAACCGAGCGTCTAATTTGTGAAGTCAATCCATATATTTCATTTTTTGGAAAATTTTCGGTTATTCGATAAATTTCTTTAACAATTTTAATTCCTAATTGCCAAACCCTGAGATCCTGGAAAGTTTTTATTTTTTCTTCAGTCATTTTATCCCTTTTATTTTAATTGACTCAATACGCAATACGCACGACACACGACGAGATTAATTTTCATACAGATAAATATCGAAATCTTCGCTACCGAATTTTTTAACATGTACTTTTTCCAGAGCACTGCGGGGAACAAAGACACGGTCATTATTATCCTGCTGATCAATGGGGTAAACAAAAAATCCATTACGATCCGGTGCATAGCTATGAGTGGTACCGTAAAAATTCTCTCCATCTTTAAAAATAACTACTATTTTTCTCTGGGAGGGTGGCCCTGAATCATAACCGTTAAATGTTCTTACTTTCTGGTATTCCTTATTTCCCAGAAAATCTTTCACAAAAAATACCGCTTTTATCTTGTTTAGTTCCACCTCAACCTGCTCGTCCTGTCCTCCTTCTTGATATTCTTCAATAGGACGTACATGAAAAAGGTCTTTATTGGGATTAAAATCTGTAGTATATCCTTTTATGATTTTACCGTCATTAAATTTTACAACGATCTTCTTCCCTAACATCTTCCGGGCTCCTTTTATATTTATAGATTTTTTTTTAGATCTTCTAGAGCAGATTGTTTAACCCGTGATACCTGTCTTTGTGTTAAACCCATTTTTTTTGCTGTACTGGTCTGGGTTAAATCTTTTACAAAAAGATAGTATATAACATCTTTTTGTATTTTTTTTAAAGTATTAAAAGCACTTTTAAGCTGTATGATATCCTCAATAGGTAATTGGAAAGAACGGTATCCCTTGCTTCTAACCTGGTCCAGCACCGGTACATGGTTTTGCTCTTCCTGCCTCATACGGCTATCCAGAGAGATCGCCTGCACAGAATCCCTGCCCTTTAGTATTTCATTGAGCCCTTCTTCAGTGATATTAAAATAGTCTGCAATTTCACTGATAGTGGGAAAACGATTATTTTCCTGCCGAAAATTTTCGGTGTATTTATCAATCTTTCTATTATATTCCTTTACCCAATGGGGAATATTTACAATGGTATGTTTATCCCTTATATAGTGCCGTATTTCACCATTAATTAACCAGGTAGCATATGTTTCAAATTTAACGCCTCTCTTTTTATCAAAGAGATTCAGGGCATTTATCAAACCTAGATAAGAAATTTGCTCCAGATCCTCAAGTGGCTCACCGGAATTATAATATTTCCGGGCAATTGATTTTACTAATGGCTGATATTGCTTTATGGTTTCATTGCTAAATTTTTTTAAAACTTCCCCGTTACTATCCATTTTCCTTTCTTTTCATTTCTTTCTTTATCTTAGCATAGTCCGGTGGTTCTTTTATGTCCATCACTCTTCTGTTTTTGTCAATAGAAACTTTGTGCACTGATTCCCGAGCCTTCAAGGCCTCCTTTAGCCCTTCCGGTGATAAGTTAAGCATACGGGATAGTTCTTTAAAATCCGGAAATCTATTAAATTGTTTGCGATAGGTAACTATTATTCGATTAATAAATCTGTTCATCATCTTCAACCAGGAAGGAATCTTGATCTTTTTATGTTTTTCTCTGATGAAATGGCGAATTTCGCCGGCAATAAGATGTTGGGCATATTCTTCAAAAGTGATGCTTTTTGGGCTTTTATATAAATTTATGGCATTTAAAAGACCAATATATGCTACTTGTTTGAGCTCTTCTTCGGATTCTCCGGAATTTTGAAATTCTTTTACGACCTTTTCCAGTAAATCCAGATATTGCTCTGCTTTTCTTTCATTATCATAACTATTTTTGCTCTTACTGTTATTTGCTAATTCATTTTCTTTCAAAAGATATCAACCTCTTTTTAATATTTTTCTAAACTAATTCAACCATGCTGAATATAGGCAGATACATGGCAATAACTAAAACACCGACTCCCAACGCCACAACTGCCATCATTATAGGTTCAATAACCGAAGTCAATTGTTCAACCGCTCTTTGCACTTCCTGATCATAAAACTGAGAAACATTTAATAACATCGTTTCCAGCTCACCACTCTCTTCTCCAACCATAATCATCTGGGTAACCATTGGAGGAAAGACTCCGCTCTCTTCCAGGGGTGCAGAAATACTTTGCCCCTCTTTAATACGGTCTGCAGATTGTATAACAGCTTCTGCGATAATATCATTACCAATTGAATCTGCTGATACTTTCAAAGATTGAATGATTGGAACTCCACTTTGTATCAGGGTGCCAAGGATTCTGGTAAAACGGTTTATGGCAGTTTTGAGAAGCAGATTACCGAAAACAGGTATTTTTAATTTTATCCGGTCAATATTTCTATGACCTCGTTTGGTCCGATTGTAGGAAATGAATAAAAAAATAATTAAAGCAGTGACGGCAAAAAATATGTACCAGTAGGTATTGAAAAGCACAGTAAATCCAACTAACATCTTGGTTAAAAAAGGAAGCTGACCGCCAAATTGTTGAAATACTCCTACGAATTGTGGGAGTATAAAGGTTAACATAAATATACCCATAACAACCGCAGCCCCCATAATAAATCCGGGATAGGTCATGGCGGATTTTATTTTTTGCCTCAATTCATATTCTTTTTCCATAAGTGTTGCCATACGATTTAAAATATCATCAAGAACTCCGCCTATTTCTCCGGCTTTGATCATATTAATATAGAGTTTGGAAAATGTTTCGGGGTGGTTTGCAAAGGCATCTGTTAGTGTTGCACCTTGCTCTACATTTTTTTTGATATCATCAATTTTTTTCGATAATAATTTATTCTCAGTCTGTTTAGATAGAATTTCCAGACAGTTGACTAGAGTAAGGCCAGCAGTTACCATTGTGGCAAATTGACGGAAAAAGATGGCCAAATCCCTGATTTTGATAGTTTGGAAAAGGGTAATCTCAGTTGAGAGCAGACCGCCGCTTTTCTTATCAACTGAGATGATAAAATATTTCATCTCTCTCAGGCGATCAATAACCATTTCGCGGCTTTCCCCTTCCAGAGTACCGGAAAAAACCTGCCCTGTGTTGTCCCGCGCTTTATAGGTGAAAGTTGGCATTTGGAAATGCACCTCCTAAATGTTTTCGTCGTGCGTATTGCGTAATACGTATTGCGTTAAGAAAATTAACACAATATAAAAGTAAAAAAATTAATTATTTAAAATATTTTAACATTATTGTAGGTAATAATAAATAAAATATTTTATCTCCTAATTTTTATTTTATCTTTTATATCTATGATAAAGAATTTATCCTCTTAATCAAATTTGAAATCATCCTGGAAAGATGATCAATTTTTTCTAAGACAGCCAAGCTGTCATTCTCATACTCCCCTCTCCCCTTGGTGGGAGAGGGTCAGGGTGAGGGGGACAAAAGTTTTTCTCTT
>CAZPII010000155.1:0-2855 GCA_964586485.1 uncultured Atribacterota bacterium
TGATTAAAAAGGAAAACGGTGCAAAACCGTTGCTGTTGTCGCATCTGTAACCAGCATAACCCGATATTGTTCACTGCCCATCAGGTGGGAAGGACAATATAAATAAGGGGCTGGGAGCCAGAAGACTTGCCATGATTGTCTGCTTAGATAACCTCCGACATAGAGGAGAAGCAGGGATAAAAACCAATGTCTGGTAAGTTTATTAAGCTGCCTTCTTTTTAAGAGGAGGCAGCTTTTTTATTAACCCATAAAGAAGAAAGGGGAGGATATTTATAAAAGATTTTAGGGGAACTGTAAATTACAAATATTGAAAAGGAGAGAAGAATAATGTCAAAAAAAATTTATTTCATTACTTTTTTAGTTTTTATTTTTATGGTTTTTTTTGGGCACAATGCTTTTGCTATTCAACCACAGGAGTCTTTTTTCACTATGGAAGAAATAGTCGTTATTGCCTCTAAATACCCACAAGAATTGCTTGACTCAATAGCCAGTGTGGAGATTATCAACAAAGAAGATATAGAAATTTCTAAATCAGAGAATTTATCAGGAATAATAAAAAATATCGCTGGGCTTGAAATAACAGATTATGGATCTCCAGGGGATATTAAATCGATAAGTATAAGGGGTTCTTCACCCGAACAGGTCTTAATCATGATAGACGGGCAGGTAGCCAATGATCCGCAAACAGGTAAAATAGACTTGGGGTTAATTCCGGCCGATATGATTGAAAAAATTGAAATTTATCGGGGACCGGCATCAGCCCTCTATGGTGCGAATGCCTTAGGTGGAGTAGTTAACATTATCACTAAAAGTGGGGCGGATGAGCAAAAAAGAACTGCGGGGTTTTATTATGGAAGCAACAATACCAAAAAATATCAGGCTTCTTATCAGAACAAATCCGATGATTTAGGCTATTATTTTACTGGAGAGTATTACCAAACAGAAGGTGATCGGGAGAATAGTCAATTAGACAAAATCTCTTTGATGGGTAAAATTTCTAAAGATATTGACCAGCAGACCGATTTGGCCTTAGCCGTTAGTTACCATGATTATCAAAGAGGCTTACCCGGTTCCCTTGAGTACTCTACTCCCAATGCCCAGCAAAATGACCGGAATTTCAACCTGAATCTAAAATGGCAGAAAAGAGAAGAGGATAAGGACATCAATGTAATGGCCTGGTATGATTTTCACCGTCTCATTTATGATAATCCGGATGAATGGGGACATGCCGGTGCCAGTATTCACAAAACCCATACTACCGGGATTTCTTTCGACAGCACCATTTATGATTTTAGTATAGGAAGCAAAGAAGAATGTGATAATGATCATATTCTGACCTGGGGTGGAGATATAAAATATCATTGGATAGATAGCACAGATATTGGAAAACAGCAAGATTTAAACGGTGCTATTTTTATACAGGATGCTTGGCAACCGGCAGAATTAGAAAAGTTAAACATTACTGCTGGGTTGCGTTATGATTACCATCAAATCTTTGGTGGACAGTTTAATCCCCGTATAGGAATTTCTTATCGTTTACAGGATGAGCTCAGTTTCCATGCTTCTGTTGGCCGCGCTTATCGCGCACCTACTTTTGATGATCTTTACTGGCCGGAAGACGGTTATGTCGGTGGTAATCCGGATTTGGTTCCGGAAACTGCCTGGGCTTATGAAGCAGGGATGCGTTTTGTGAATAAAGAAGGTGACACTCAGGCTGAGCTAAATATTTTCCGAAAGAATGTTCATGATTTAATTAATTGGGCGGCTGATAATGAAGGAGTTTGGCGGCCTTCTAATATTGGATCAGCACGCGTTGATGGAGTTGAAGTAATCACTAAAAGAGAATTTAATGACCACTTTACCGCTAATCTAAATTATACCTATTTAAATGCTATCGACCTTGATACAGGCAATCAATTAAAACCAAGAAATAAATATGGGCTTGGTTTGGCTTACTTAAATCAGGTTGGAGAAAATCAAGATGATTTTACAATAGGGCTTAATGGATACATGGTTACAGGGCGTCCAGATAATTTAGATAATTATTATCTCTTTGATGCCAATATTGATAGAAACTTCACCATCAATAAAGAAAAAGATCGAAATATTAAATTAATCTTCTCTATCAAAAATTTATTTGATCAAAAGCCTGAATTGGTCAGTGGATATCCTGTTCAGGGAAGAACATTTTTGTTAGGAGTTAGTACTGATTTTTAAATTCAACAAAATAGGGGTGGATAGTCTGAACGCAATTCATCCCTATTATTTTCTTCTATTAGAAATGCAGGGGAAATGTATAATAAAATATTTTTTATTGCCATAATCATTTCATTATTATTCCATATTTGGGCTATCAATATTTTTTCTATTTTAGCGAACAAATGGGATTATCAAGAGGGAAAGAAGGAGATACCTCTTTCTGCCAGGATGGAATTTTTTGTCTCAAATTCCTTTTCTCAGTCTGTTGAGGAAAATATCAATCAACCTTTTAAAGATGATCGTGTGATTTCAGAGATCGTTCCTGATGAGAAAGAGATGATTGAGCAAGCAGAATTTCAACCAACAAATGATAGGCGAGAGCAGGGCCAAAGTGCGGAGGATAATTTATTGGAAAGAAAAGAAACAGCCAAGGAAGAGGCAATATTCCAGAAGGATGAACCAGAAGAACAGAGTGATGAACAAATTCTTCAGGACAAAGATTCTATTGGAGAGGTAGAAAATATTCAGGAGATTGCTGATAACATTTTGTCTAAAAAAAAGGACGAAAAACAGATACGGGAAAATGAAAAAACCGAACCAGGACAAGACAAAACTCAAAGTAATGCTAATTTACAGCAATCTGGTAGAGAAGAAGA
>CAZPII010000155.1:2865-4562 GCA_964586485.1 uncultured Atribacterota bacterium
AGAAGAACAGATTGATGAACAAATTCTTCAGGACAAAGATTCTATTGGAGAAGTAGAAAAAAACAAAACTCAAAGTAATGCTAATTTACAGCAATCTGGTAGAGAAGAAGATAGCGGAGATATTGTTGATGAAACTGAACCTGCACCAAAGGAAGTAATGCAAACAAAATCAGTTCAGAAAGCCCCCCTAGATTTAACAAAGCCTAATTTAGAGGATAGTCAAATAAGTTTGCCAAAAATCATTTCCTTTAATCCACCAGATTATCCTGATAAATTACGAAGAAGAGAGATTGAAGGACAGGTTCAATTAAAGGTATTGATTAGTAAGGAAGGTAAAGCTGTTCAGGCGCAAATACATATTTCTTCAGGATATCAGGATTTTGATCAGGCCGCCTTGGAATCTGTTTTAAAGTGGAAATTTAAGGCAGCACAATTTGACAATGAAAAAAGGGATAGTTGGGTACTTATTCCTGTTATTTTTAAATTAGAATAAATATCGCACCCATTATCACCTTCCTAGAACGTGGTTTTTCATGGTTAAATAAACTTTGAAAGAGGTATTAATAATGAAGTTACTAATTGAACAGGGAGGAGTTGTTATTTATCCCCTCCTGGTTGTCTCGGTTATTGCCCTGGCTATTATCATAGAACGCTTTTTTTATTTCAGCAGGATAAGACGGGAAATTCCGGAAAAGATCATGCAACAAGTTAAGCAAAATCTAAAGAACGGGAAAACCGAAGACACTCTAAACTTATTGAAGAAACCATATAATCCCATCTACCGTATTTTATTTGAGGGAATTCTTGCCTGGGAAGAGGGTTATATTGAGATGGAAAGAGCAATGCAAGAGTTGGAGATGATTGTATTTCCCAGAATGGAAAGATATCTACCTATGCTCCATTTTATCGGGAAAATAAGTCCCTCATTGGGATTATTGGGAACAGTAACAGGTATGATAAAGACTTTCCATTATTTATCTTTGAATGTTGAGTCACAACAATTAGCCCAGGGTATATCTGAAGCTTTAATAACCACAGCTTTTGGATTAAGCATATCTATCCCTGCTTTGGCTGCCTACTATTATTTTATGAATAAACTGGAGCATGTGGTGAAACATACGGGAAAAAGGGAATTAGAATTAATTCATTATGTTCAGAAATTAGGTGACAGAAATGCACAAGTACAAGATTAAAAAACTGGATATGGAAATGAATATGGCACCACTTATCGATATGGTCTTCCTTTTATTAATTTTTTTTATGGTTGCCTCCACCTTAGATATAGATGAGGTCCAAGCAACTATTCAGTTACCACAAGTAGATATGAAAACCTCTGTAGAAAAAGATGTGGTGACTTTATACCTTGATCAAGCTGGGATGATTTATGTCGGGAATAAAAATATTTTATGGGACGAATTGCAGGATTATCTGAAAGAAAAACATAGCAATTTTTCAGCAGGGATTGAAGTCTATGCTGATAAAGAAGTTGATTTTGAATATATTGCCAGGTTAATGGCTGCAGTCAATAAGGCAAAAATACCGCAGATTATTTTTCTTTTGGAAGATAATCAGTAATATCGCACCTGCCAAGCGGGTGGTTTTAAGAGACCCTAAAAGGGGTTTAATTTTCTCCTGTTTACTAGGTTATACTTTTTTCTTATATTTTAACTGAATATTTCCAAGTAATATAACTCCTT
>CAZPII010000156.1:0-4537 GCA_964586485.1 uncultured Atribacterota bacterium
TTTTCTACCCACTATCATAAAAGGTGCCATCCAGCAAAGGGTATGACAAAATCCTCTTTTCCCGATTATTAATGATGACACCGCTATTACAGCGGCTATGATTACAAAAAGCATAACCGATTCAAGGTTATACACCGAAATCCCGTAAAAGGTTTGATAAAAGAAATTGATATTTTTTATCCCACCTGCTTGATAAAACATTAAGGCAATGATCAGGAGCCAGGGAACCCAGATCAAGTACTTGATCCAATCCAGTTTACCGACCTTGAATTTTTTATTTCTAATCAAGCTGCATACTTCCTGTTCTCCCCCTCCCGAACATAACCAGCCGCAGAAGGTTCTGCCTAAAAATAGCGAGACAAGAAATAGGAGTCCGAAAATGATAAAACTGCCTGTCACGATTCCTTCAGATGCTCCCATGATAATAAGGTAAGGAGAAAGATAATAATATAAAATTGGAAATAACAAAAACATGATTAATAAGATATTTCTTCGTATGATTTGTCTTTTTTCAGACTTACTGGCCATTTTTCAAACCTCCTTGTTACTTGCATAAATTTTTGATAATGCAATCAGCCTTTTACTCCTGAACTTACAAATGTATCAATAATTTTACGGTGAGCAAATATATATAGTAACAAAACCGGAACCACTCCAATCAATGATGCGGCCATCAATAAACCCCAATCCAAACCAGCCTCAGCGTGCATAAACTGTCGCAACCATATCGGAAGAGTCATATTTTCCGGTTTTCTTAAGATTATCGTTGGCCAAACATACTGATTCCAACTATTAATAAACATGATGATGGCAACCGCTATAATTGCTGGCCTGATATTTGGTATCACTATTTTAAAAAGAATTGTCATTCTTCCTGCTCCATCTATACTGGCTGCCTCGATTATTTCCTCAGGAAAAACTATAAGGTGTTGATATAAAAGAAAAAAAGCAAAGGCATGGGCAAATTGAGGCAGTACAACTCCAAAAAAATTATCCACAAGACCTAATTTAGATATGAGTAAGTAATTAGGGACCATAACCACCTGGATAGGGATGAATAAAGTGACAATGCAGAGAAAAAATAATATTTTCTTAAAAGGAAAATTAAAGCGAGCAAATCCATAGGCTGCAAATAATCCGCTAAAAGTACGGGATAAAGTAAGAAGGGTTGCAACTATGAAGGTATTGAGTATGATTCCGGCAATATTAAATCTTTCTTCTAATTTTATAAAATTTTCCAAAGTAGGATTAGAAGGTATTATGCTCAATTTCACGCCAAAAATTTCTTGAGAAGTCTTGAATGCTGTACTAGCCATCCAAATGATAGGCATAAGAGAAATGATAACAAAAACCAATAGCATCAAATGCCAGAATATGCTTTTATTGACTAATTTTCCCAAAACACTTTTATTTTTCACCATAAGTTGTTACCTTTTTAGAAATTGCATTCCTCAATAACATTAAAACTGAAAAAATGATAAACACAATAATGGCAATAGCTGAAGAGGTGCCAACTCTAAACCACTGAAAAGCCTGCCTCCATATTTCAAACATCAAATTAGTTGTGGCATTTTGTGGGCCACCTCCTGTTAGAACATGAATAGGAGTAAATACATATTCAGCCGACATTGATAGAGTAAATATAAATACAAATAGAAGGGTTGGTGAAATTAAAGGTAATATAATATAAAACCAAAGCTTAAAACTGGTTGCCCCGTCAACCCGAGCTGCATCTAATACTGTATCCGGAATACCAGTAAGGCCAGCCATAATTAACAGTAAATTATAGCCAAAGGCTTTCCAGGTTACCACTATGACAACCGCTAATAAAGCTGTCCTTGGGGAAGAAAGCCAGTTTATAGGAGTATACCCTAAAAACTCTAAAACCCTGCCAATAAGTCCCCCTATTGGGTTGTAGATCCAGGACCATACAATTGAAGCAATGCCTAATGAAATAATAGCTGGAGTAAATATCGTAACCCTATAAAAACTTTTTGTTTTCTCACTAATATAGTAAATGCCTGCTGTTACAAATGTGGGCAGTATAATAACAAAAACGACTAACAGAATAGCATAATAGCAAGTATTGATAAAAGCATATTGAAAACTTTTACTGCCTAATAATTCAATATAATTATTAAGACCAACATAAGTTTTGGTGCCAATCATATTCCATTCGTGAAAAGAAATGAACAGTGTTTCTAACAGAGGCCGATAGATAAATACACCAAAAGTGATTAATGTTGGCAATATTAATATGTAGCCAAATATTGATTTTCTTATTTTTTGCGATAATTTCATTTTTTTGTTCCCTTTTGGAATTTCCAAAAATTATCCATAGTATAAGTTTTCCCTATAACTAAACTAAAATAAGATTAATCTCTAAAGGTAGTTACCCTAAGAGGTTTTCATTCATAAACCTCTTAGGGTAACTTGTAATTTCAAAATTTTCAGGTCATACCTATAATACAGTATATACTTACTTTACAAATCCAGTAAATTCTGCAATTCGGCTTCAGCCTGCTGTAGAGAGTTTTTAACATCTGCTCCGTTTAATATTCCCTGTCTTGCATCTATGAGTACCTGTTCAGCTTCAAAACCTCTTGGACCAGGGAAAGGAAGCCATGGTACAGCGTGTGGCAATTGTTGCAAGACCGGTATCATGAGAGAATTTTCTTCAAAAAATGTCTTCAAATATTTTGGGTCATCATTTACCCCTTTTACCAAGGGCAAATAACCTGTGCCTTTCACCCAGATAGTCTGAGCTTCTTTGCTTCCCAGGAACTTAATGAATTTATACGCTGCTTCTTGTTTGGCAGGTTCCTGCGCAAAAATAAACAGGGCATTACCACCAGAGGCCAATCTTCTTGTTTTGTCGCCCCAGGAAGGGAACTGTGTGGTTCTAAAATCAAAATCAGCTGCGGTGCTAAAATTCTTTAAAGCCCCGGAAGTTTTTAAATACATGCCAAGTCTTCCTCCTACAAAAGCTTGTTCTTGTTCTGAATCTGTTATTACCGGGAGAGACTCATCTTCGATAGCCATTTCCTGCCAAAACTCATATACTTCAATCACTTCTGGAGAGTTAACACCAATTTCCCCTTTGGGTGTTAAAAACCATCCCCCATTAGATTCTATCATACTCTGTGGAAGCCAGTTATTTGAATTTGATATTTGTATCCCAAGGCCATATTCTCCGGTCTTTTCTTTAATAATAAGGGCTGTTTCTCTCAGCTCTTCCCAGGTCTTTGGAGGGTTATCCGGATCAAGGCCTGCCTCGGTGAATAAATCTCCATTATAATACAAAACGGGTACTGAAATTGCTAATGGTATGGCTCTCTGGTTACCCTCTGAATCTTGTCCTAAATTTAGAACACCTTCGATATAGCCATCTATAAAATCATTATAGTTTGGATCAATGTCTTTGAAATCTTCAATAGGTTTATGTGGCAATTCATTGATAGCAAGTAGTCTAAAGTTATATCCAATCTGTGCTATTGCCGGAGGATCGCCTCCTGCTAAATCTCTTTGCAGATTATTCAAGACACCACCATAAGAACCTTCCTGAAATTGATCAATTACCTTTATATTTGGATTAAGCTCTTCAAAAAGGTTTACTTGTTCTTTTACCGCTTCTGCCCCAAAATGTTCTGCGTTAATATGCCAGTATTCTATGGTTACAGTCTCCTGGGCTTGAACGGAAAAATTAACAGCTATCATTACCAAGGTGATTAAAAAAATAAACAACACATTATACTTAGATTTTGTTAATGCTCTTTCTTTCATATTAAAATCCTCCTAAGTTTATTCAGAAATTGAACTATGAACTATTTCCTTTTTCTTTTTACCACCCCCTTATTCTGATATTTCTTTAATGTTCTCTTTTTTCTGAGCAAGCTCAAAAGCTTTTATTACCGCTTCTTCAGCATTATTTACCGGGGAAAAATGAACGGTTTCCTTGCCATCATAAATCTTTTCTAATGACCAGCTATTTAGTGCAACAACCGGAATCCCGTGCTTTAAAGCTAAAGCTATTTCTGAAAGCGTCCCAAATTCTCCGCCAACAGCTATGATAGCATCTGAATTTAATACTACAATTAAATTTCTAGCTTGCCCGATCCCGGTGGCAATAGGATAATCAATATAGTCGTTTGCTTCATTTCGATTTAATCCAGGCAATATGCCTATCGTTTTTCCATTAGACTTTTTTGCTCCCTTAGATGCTGCTTCCATTACCCCCATTCTGCCTCCACAAACCAGCACTGCTGATTTTTTCGCAATCAAACTCCCAACCTTTTCTGCAATATCATATATTTTCTGGTTACATTCATTAGCTCCTATCACTCCTATATATAACATGATATTCCTTTCAATATAATTGGATAATTAAATCCAGGTTTCTTTAATTATATTTCAATACAGTTATGTTAAGAGAAAATAAAGAGATGGTTAATTTTCTGTTAAGATACTATTATTAATCATTTTACAGCAACGATCTAGCTAAGTAAATACGGACAACTCATAGCGGGTGACTTTAAGA
>CAZPII010000157.1:0-4476 GCA_964586485.1 uncultured Atribacterota bacterium
AGCAATAACATTCAATTAAATAGACCGGATAAGGTATTGCAAATTCAATTTTAGAAAACAAATAAAATTTCATTTCAAGCACCATATTGGTAAATTTGTAATTATTTTCCCTAGTGCATTATCAAAAAATAATATTGTCGATTATAAAACCCAAATATTCTTTCAAAACTTCACATCTTTGATTTTAAGAGATCAATAGTTTAAACTTTTCCATTAAACATTCCATTAAAGAACATCAAAACTCTATCTAGATCAAACTGTTCACCTTTACGAATCATCGGAACAAGGTTAGTATCAATTGATTTTTTTAACTCTTCAATCATTTGTTCCGATAGGCCTAAATTATATAAATAGTCTTTTTTATATCCATCAAATCTTAACTTTTTATCAAGCAATTCCAAGAAAGATGTTCGATTAAAATCAAATTTATTCTTTATAAAGTGACCTAAATCATAATAATCTCTAATTACCGGGGTTCTTCTTGAGATTGCAGCTTTTAATTTTTCAGCAACACTTTCTTCTAATGACAATGACAGAACTCTCCCCCTCTCAATTAAATCTTCCCCGGTAAATGGATCCTGGAAAAAATGATTGATTGTTACTCTCTCAAGTTCAAGAAAAGGAGGTTGCCTTAAAGATATTTCGAGTTTAATATTTTCCTTTCTTTCTGATAAAATAGATTGATATTGAATATTAAACAGGTATTGAGTTGAATTATTAAAACCCCTTCCTCTGGGATTATCGCTGGTAAACTCCAATTCATTTAAAAATGTAGACATTTTTTCACGTATATTCCCTATCGCCTTTGACCTTTTGCTGCGAGTGGATAAATCAATTTTATCTCGATAGGCAAAATCAAGGTCTTCGCTCAATCTGTGATAATCTAAATATACTTTGTTTAAAAGAGTGCCACCTTTAAATACAATATCATCACTTAAATATTCATTAACCCTATTAAGAATTCTGGTTAAATGGAAATCTTTCTCTATTACCGAAGCAACAAATCCTTGCTCATTTGAAAGATAATAAAATACATCCTTGAGTCTTTTTTTATCCATTTAAAATAACCTTCCATCCTTTGTTAACAGAACCTTTTCTTGATTTGATAAAAGGATTAAAAGATGCATATGAACTTTCCTTTCCTATAGATGATTTCAATTTGTAAAATTCCGCTGAACAAACACCTGCAGACTCAAGTATAAAACCGGCACGTTTGCGGACAGCAATAACCGGAAATTTCCTTAAATAAAGTATAAACTTTTCTATATCAATCATTTTAATCTGTTCCTCGATTACTTTTTGAACATTTTCCCATGACCCGATTGGATTGGATATAAAATCAACCAGAGAACGTTCTTTATCACTAATTGCGACAAGCTCTTGATCAATCTTTATTTTTTTAATCCCGTACATTTTTTTAGAAGAGACTTTCATAGCACAAAAGTTTATTTTACCAATTGTACGTTCCCGGTTTTTCCCCGTATTTAAGATTATAACTTTCTGAGGAATTTGTTCTGTAAATCCCCAGTAATTATATATTGAGCTATAGCCAATATAATAAGGAGTCTCACCCATCCACAATGAGGCAACAACAAATTCATGAGGCATCCAGCTTTGATTAGGGGCCTTCAATGGCACAACAAGATATTTGCCTCGCTCTAACTGAATAAGACGATTTTTGGTGGCAAGCCTATCAAGCAACCTGGTAGCTTTTTTATAATTGCCCAATACTTTCACTGCATAATCAGTTGTAATAACTTTTTGGTTTTCAAATTCTGAACGAGAAAGCAAATAAACAGCGTCTTTTGATAATTCTGAATATCTATTCCTAAGCATTGTCATATTATTACTTATTTCCCTTTCAACGAGAATTAATTAATATAATGACAATATACTAAAAGATTCCCGTTTTGTCAATCATATATGTCTTTTCATGCCTACCCAGAGCATAAAGTCAAAGTGATCGCCATGTCTAAATAACCTGCCTGGCAAAGGATAATGTTTTCGATTTCCAATCAGTATTCCATATCTTAAAAAGGATGAACATTTTTATGAGTTGCAGCTTTTTGACTGTAGGTTTTAGCATTATGGTTGTAAGTGAATTTAATTTGCCTTCAATAATAATACGGGGCTTCCATTTATTTCCTGATAAATTCTGACAAACAAATAAATCAGTTTCATATTTGATTAGATTAGTTTCTTCTGGTTCGTTATCTTTGTAACTGATTATTTCTTACTTCTTTCATCCATTCTTTTTCATTTAAAACTGAGTACTTTTATTTAGGCTTTTTGCTTAAATCAAACAGGAATAAATTTCATTTTAATTAAAAACTGACAATTCAAGACCTAGCCCCTATGTTTTTCTTTATTTACTGCATTATTTAAAACAACTGATTTATTTTCTGTCTTAAATCATCAATTACTAAGTGGAATTCAGGAAGGTCCGGAACTAAGGGACCTAACCACTGATTCCAAGTCTCGGCAATATAGGTCAATAATATTTGATCAAAGAAAGCACTAGGTCCTGAAAACCCAATATCTTTAAATTCACATTTTTTTAAGAATATCGATGGTATTATTTTTACATTTAAATGTTCATTATAAGCATTGAAGATTCTCCATAAGTCATAATAATCTCTTGCTCGTGATCGAGTCCAACCCCTTTGTTCTAATTTTATTAGGTGTTGTAATATTGCTCTTAATTTTTCGCTTATAATTTCTTCAAGTGAGTAAACATATATTTCTTCAGAAATATCCTCTTGATAGCCATGAATAATGCTTCTCATTTCCGGTTTAATTAAAACTAGCTCATTAGTGGTGACCTCGATCTTAACTTTTGGTAAAAAATGTCGGTGCCAAGGAAATTTACCTCTTACTGTAAAAGCCTCTTGTTTATTTGGATGGTTCTCTTTTTCTGTATATTTCTCTACTTTTAATTCAAGAGGTGAATATTCCTGAACTAAAGCCATAGCAATATTACAAGATTTATTAATCTCTTGTTCAACAATATTTTCTGCTAAAATATTGTTTTTTACAGAAAAATCAAGGTCCTCTGAGAATCTATAATCACCAAAATAACACTTTTTTAGTGCGGTGCCCCCTTTAAAAATCAAAATATCTTTTAGTGATTTATTGGCTGCGATGCCTGCTAAAACCCAGGAAAGAATATAATCTTTTTCAATTATTTCCCAAGGTAAGCCACTTGCCTTTCTAACATCCTCAAGTCTTCTTCTTATAGTTTTCATTTAACTCCCTTCGCAGAAATGTTTTCCTGAATCATCCATTTTTTATTATAAGGTCCTTTTCGAGAACCTCCGGAATTTAGAGTACTATAACCCTTGATAGGCAAAGATAAAAGCCCTTGCAATCTTTTTTCATCAACTCCATTTTTTTCTAAAACCCAACCTAATCTTTTTGCTACTGCTGTATCAAGCCTCAAAGCGTAATTAATTATCTTATCTAAATTAACTTTTGGAATATATAATTTAAACGCAGTGTATATCTCAGCCCAACCTCCAAAATATTTTGGAGATATCAAACCATCTATCAAGGTTCTTTCCGGATCAGTTATATTGACTTTTTTCTCACCAACCCAGTATTTCTTAATACCAAAAAATCTCTCTTGTTTGACTTTAATAAATATATATATAATGTTGTTTATCTTTCTGCTGAAGCCTTTTAGGTGGTCTCTTTGTGAATTTATTCTTCTATCAGCAGAAATATTTCCTGAAGTTGTTACATATACTTTCTGAGGTATTTGTTCAGTCATGCCATGAAAACTCAATGCAGACCAATGGCTAATAACAGCAGGTTGAGCTAAAAACATAGCAATTTCAAATTCGTGGGCTGGTGCTATTCCAGGAAAGGAAGATGAAATTAAATATAATCCTCTTTTGAGTCTGATTATCCAACCATCCTGGGCCAGGTAGTACAGCGCTTCATTTACATACTGTTTAGAGACTTCACAGGTATTAGCAATTTTCCTAGCATCGCTAATTGTAAATATTTGCTTTCCTTCTTCGGAAAGCATTCTCATCATTTCTATTCCTTTTCTAGTATGCTTTTTATTTTTTCTCGCATTCATTGGATATTCTCCAATTATTGTAATATTATATATATATTAAAGATAATAATGCATTAATTGGACTATGTCAAATTAACTAGATAATATTCCTAATATACTCTGACTATTTCCATACAATGAGCTTTTGTAAGATTGTCAAATCGAAGTCCACTTGATTCTTCTTTTATTCTTCAATCTTTCAGCTTTCAGATAAGACCACCAGTAGATATTAATAATTCTTATTTCGCCCCAATCTTGTTACCATCTTCGATTCTAAGATTTTCTATCACAGCATATTTAGAATTAAAATCACTCGATTTACAATAGATATTTAATTGCCAACAATTATTTTCCCATAAGAGTTCAAAAATTGACCAAAGGCAACAAGTGCATTGTCAACTATTTTTAATTCT
>CAZPII010000158.1:0-4468 GCA_964586485.1 uncultured Atribacterota bacterium
CAACCAATGGTAGGCTTATCCAGAAGTAAACCCATATGTGTTGCAATACCCATTTGACGCGGATGAGCGATTCCCTGACCGTCAAACAAAATAATATCGGGATTTATTTTTATCTTGCTGAGAAGATCAATAAGTACAGGACCTTCTCTGAAGGTGAGCAAACCGGAAATATAAGGAAAATTTATTTGTTTGATTGCATATTCCTGAGTTAGTAAATTTAATTCAGGATATTTTAGAATTGTAATACCTCCTATAACAAATCCTTTTTTATAGCTGGCATCCACTCCGGCAATTAAACTTATATGATTAAAGCCAGGTAAAAATGAAATTTTCTTTGATAGTAATTTCTGATATTTCACTGCTTCTTTAGGTTGAAGATCCCAGGAATGCAGATTATGCAATTGCATTATTTTTGCTCCTAAAATTTTAAATTTTTTACTATTGCATTTTTTCATTATTTAGCATATATTATTTCTAATGAAGAAATCAAGATAATCCAGGGAAAACTCACTTGAATCACTCTATAAAAAATTCAATTTCTACATATAATAAAAAGGAACGCTGTACATGATAGATATTTTAAATGAATTACAAAATGTAGATCCCTATATGTGGGCTTTATTTATATTTCTTTCACGAATTATTGATGTTTCCATGGGCACTTTCCGGGTGCAAATGATTGTAAATCGAAGAAAACTAGCTGCTGGTATCATTGGTTTTTTTGAAATTTTGATCTTTATTTTAATTGTTTCCAAGGTCATACAGGATATTGGTAACTGGATGAATGTACTTGCTTATTGTGGTGGTTTTGCTGCGGGCAATGTAGTAGGCATTATTATTACAGAAAAATTATCACATGATATTGTTTCGGTTGGTGTTATTTCCAAAGACCACTGGCCGGAAATTGAACAACGGCTTAGAGAAGAAGGTTTTGGAGTCACACGTAATTTGGGTTATGGTCTTAACGGAGAATTACAGGTCTTACGAATTATTACTGCAAGAAACCAATTCCCTAAGATTCGCGATATTGCCCTGGAATATGATCGCAAGGCTTTTGTCACTTCTTATCTTATTGTGGGGAAATCCGGTGGCTATATGTATAATGTGAAAAGTAAGATATGATTTGCTAAGTTTTCAAGAACTCCTGAATTGTGATTTGAGTGCCTCAAGCTGGACGGGTTTGTCAATATCAAGGGCAATTTCCGGATCTGCAAGAATAGCCTTTCCGTTGTAACCTTTTAAGAAATGGGGTACCAGCTTTTCTAAGTCCCGGATTGAGAGACACTTTTTTAAGTATTTAATTACAATCCTGTTCCCCAAAATTTTAGCCATCCTTAGAGGGTGTTTACGAAAAAGGATAAATTGCTCAATAGTTTTTGCACAATCAGAAACTATTTTTGGATTTATTAAAAAAAGATTTCCGCCTGTAAAAGCGCCTTCAACAAGATTAGCATAAATTCTTCTTAAATCATTACAGGGAAATGCTCGTGTATAGATATCCTTTTTGATAACAGAATAATAGATATCAAATCCCGGATTGACCAAACATTTTTCGATGAAGTGTTCAATATGTTGGTTTTGGACCATAGGTAGGTCACAAGTAGAAATAAGAATATAGGATTCTTCTGTAAATTGAGGTATGTTTAACTTCAGAGTATCCATTAAGGAAACACCTGATGGTGAAAGCATTATATCTTTTATCAGGGTTAGCCCTTCTTGCACTTCTTCAGGGCCGGCTATGTATAATTGTGAAATATATTTTGTTTTTTGTAACACTTCAATCATATGGTAAACAATTGGCCTTGGATCGATAGTATTGATAGTCATCAATGCCTTATATTTCTGATCTGTAACTTTGTACAGTGCAGGTTTACTTTTTCCTCCTGCCAGTAGTAGTGTTTTAAATTTTCTTGCCACTATTATTTCTCCTGATGAAGTTTTTTTATTGAGTTATCTATTATATAATAAAAAAAACCTTTTGGCACAGAATTCTTTGATATTTTACTTAAGGAGAAAAAGAATGAAAACTAATTATCAACCAAATATTTATTATAGCTTAATTGAAACACACTTGGGTTGGGTTGGTATATCCGGCAGTAAACAGGGTTTAAAAAGATTAGTCTTACCGGAAAACACAGAAGATGAAGTTTTAAAGCAATTGACTGAAAATATGGCACGAAAAACCCGCTTAATTCTGAATGTTAACTATTTTTCTTTATTGGTAGAAAAAATCTGGGATTATTTTAGCGGAAAACCTGTTTATTTTGAGGATCAAAAAATAGATCTTTCCGAATATACCAGCTTTCAAAAAACAGTTTTACTAAAAACCAGGGAAATACCTTATGGAACGGTAAGGACTTATCGGTGGTTGGCCGAACAATCGGGATACCCTTTATCTTATCGAGCTGTTGGAGGTGTAATGAGAATTAATCCATTACCTTTAATTATTCCCTGTCATCGAATAATTGGAAGTAAAGGAAAATTAACCGGTTTTTCAGCAACCGGAGGGTTGGCTCTTAAACGTAAGCTGCTTGAAATGGAAGGAATTTTGTAGGAGAATAAACACAATTACAATTATACCAAGAAGAGCCTTATTTGAATTATAATTTGGTGCTGGTGCTTAATGGATATTTTTAAAATTTCAATTTTTCGGGGGTAGAGAGGCAAGTGAAAAGTAAGAATAAAGATATTATTTTTTTTAATTTTATTACTATGCTTATTTTTTCATTGTTTATAACATTTTTTTTGTTCAGCTTACCAGCTGAAGCCAATGTTTATATTGTTAAAGACCAAAAAGGTAATGTCATTCGGGTGACCAATCAATATCAGATGTTAAAAAAAGAGAAAGATGCGGGGTACACCATTACTATCTTGATTGAGGACAAAAAAGAAACAACCTCCCAATTTAAAAAATATAATTTTAAGGAAAAAATTGATTGGGAAAGAAGTCGTGCTGCTGCTCGGATTATTGAACAAAAACTTAAAAATAAAACAGAAAAAGAACTTGATTATCCTGTATACCAGGTTCTGGCTACTGCCTATACTCCCGATGAACTGAGCTGTGCACCATATGCGGACGGATATACTGCTACAGGCTATCCGGCCGGTTATGGAAGTATTGCCATAGATCCTGATTATGGTATGTTTCAATTCGGGGATGTACTTTATGTTGAAGGTTATGGGATGGGAGTGGCGGATGATGTTGGCAGTGCAATCAAGGGAAAACACATTGATGTATGTTTTAACATGGGAGAAATAGAAAAAGCCTATAATTGGGGGCGTCAGAATGTAAGGGTATGGAAAATTGAGTAATCCCAAGTTGTCGGTTTTCTGTTTTTAGTTTGTGGTTAAAAAATGAAGAAATCGAAATGTGAAAAATGATTGTATTGATTTTTGTTAGTAGTATAAATTTTTATAGAAAATTATTCTTTGTCTAATCCCAACATTTGAATGATTGTTGGAGTATGTATAAAATAGGTAATGAAAGTTTAAAAACAGAAAAAAATATGTTGATTTCTATTTTTTAGGAACAGGAGGGATAATATGTTCAAAGTACTTTTAGTATTGTTAATGTTTTTTGGGATAGCAAGATATTCCCAGGCACAACCACAGTTTGAGAAAGATTCTTTTCAAACTACAGAAGGAGATCTGGAGATTACCTTTATAGGGCATGGCACATTAATGTTTTCCTTTCAAAACCAGGTCATTCACGTGGATCCTTTTAGTAGATTAGCAGATTATAGCAAACTGCCCAAAGCAGATATTGCCTTACTTACTCATGAGCATGCTGATCATTTGGATATTGAGGCAATTGAGTTGATAAAAAAGGAAGATACTTTAATTATTATTCAAACAGAAGAATGTTCGGAAAAGACTGGTAGTGGAATAATTATGAAAAACGGAGATGTACAAACTTTAGAAAATATGATAATTGAAGCAGTTCCAGCTTACAACATTCAACATAAACGGGATAACGGGCAACATTTCCATCCCAAGGGAGTTGGAAACGGTTATATTCTTACCTTCGGCGAGCTAAGGGTATATGTTGCAGGAGATACGGAAAATATTCCTGAAATGGCAGATATAAAAGATATTGATATTGCTTTTCTCCCGATGAATTTGCCTTTTACCATGACGCCAGAAATGGTTGCTGATGCGGCAAAAATGGTAAAACCAAAAATATTATATCCCTATCATTTTGGGGAAACTGATACCAATGACTTAATAGATTTATTGAAAGAGCAAAAGGATATAGAAATACGCATAAGAAAAATGTCATAGTGTTGATTTTCTATAATAAATAGAACACCATTCTTTGAGCTTTTTAACTACTTTAATATTTGTATTTGGCTCCATTTAAAGTTTTATTTAGGGAGGAGTTATGAAAAAACGTTTTGTAGTAATCGGAGGAGATGCAGCGGGTATGAGTGCTGCCAGTAAAGCCAGAAGGGAAGATCCTGATCTGGAA
>CAZPII010000159.1:0-4456 GCA_964586485.1 uncultured Atribacterota bacterium
CTGGCAACCTTAATAATTAAATTATCTTAGGCCCATGACTTTGCGTCTCAATCTTTCGATTGATTTGCCTTTATCAACTTTTATATTATTTCTCCTGTTATTCAGTTTTTAAAATAGTAAATTTACTTTTGTAAGAATTTTACTAGGTAGTAAATACCTTGTCAAAACATTATTTTATTAGTTTCCTCCCTTCTCTAGAAGAAATTTTTAGAATTTTTTTGTTCATTATTTTATTCTTAGTTAAAGATGCCTTTTTAGATTCGGACACAATTATTTCTGATAATGATTTTCAAATTTTCTCCCCTAAACAAACTAAAATTAGGAACAATAAAAAAAATAAAAATTCAACCGGCAATCTGGCAATCATAGTGTTTAGCAATACACCTTGGACCCAAAACTTTGCGTCTTATCCTTTCGGATAGTTTGCCTTTGTCAGTTTATTTTTCTTCTTTACTGTATTTATTTTTCTTTTATATTATTGTTCCCCAAATAGGAAAATTTTAGACAAAAATTTTATTGCAAGCAATTATCTCCTTATTGTCCTTATCCAGGTATGATATTTGAGTTTCTAAAATAGTTTTTGGTATTCTTTTTATCTTCATACATTCTCTGGTCAGCTATGCTTATTAATTCATCGATACTTATCGGATTTTCAGGCCTATATTCGGAAAATCCTATACTGTAGGTAATCAGATATTTCTTTTCAATACTTTGATTTTTCTGGAATAGTTTATCATCAAGGCGGCCTTTAATTATTGGAGCCTCTTTTAAAGAACTGCCTGGAAATACCAAGAGAAATTCGTCTCCCCCCATACGGCAGATAATATCTATCTCCCTTAAACTTGATCTGAATATAGTGGCTAGTTCTTTTAAAACCCAATCCCCTTCATTATGTCCATAAGTATCATTGATAGCCTTAAAGTTATCGATATCCAAAAATGCCAATAATAGAGGAGATTGATATCGAAAAGAAATTTTCATCTGTCTATGGAGAAGATCCAGACCATATCTGCGATTATAGCAACTGGTTAAAATGTCGATATGGGCTAATTTTTTCAATTGTGCTTCCATATTTTTTCTTGTGCTAATATCCTGATAGACCCCGATCATTCCTTCCACCTTTCCATTGATATACAAGGGTGAACCGGAGATTCTAACCGGAAACAGAGTACCGTCTTTCTTTTTTCGAATAGCTTCCACATTTATATATCTCTCTGCTAAACCTCTCCTGGTAAACTGTTCGACTTCTGTAATCTTTTCAGGAGGCTGGATCAAACATGAATCTATGTTCTTTCCTTTCACCTCATCCAGCTTATAACCGAATAGTTCGATAAACCGGGTATTGATATTGAGAATATTACCATTTTCATCGGTATGGACTGTAGCCTCCGGGTTATTCTGAAATAGGTTGAGAAATTCTTCCTGGCTTTTACGTAACTTTTCTTCAACCTCTTTACGCTCAGTTATATCTTTGATAATACAGACAATTCCGACTGGTTCTTTTTGTTCATTAACAACAGTAGAGCTGGAAAAAAGAATCGGGACATCTTTTCCTTTTTTTGTTTTAAGTGTAAGTTCGTAATTTCTAAAACCACCTTTTTTGCTAGCTTTGTCTAAAAAGTTGTACTGAAAGTCCTTATCTTTAAATAATATCACTGGAGATTTTCCCTTCAACTGCTCTTCTTGATAACCAGATAAATTTATCATACTTTGATTAACTGTCGTTGTTTTCCCCTCTCCATCCAATAATAATAATGAATCAACCATGGTAGAGACAATAGTCTCAGCAGCGGTAAGGGGAGTAACCGCCATGAGTTTGTATTTGTTTATGACATAGAACAGACCTCCTGCCCAAATAAGGGCAGCCATACTGGAAAAGGAGAGAGGTACGCTGGTTACAGTCAATACCGGCAAGAGTACATCTATCAAACTCCCCAAAAAAAGAGGAATTACAGCCGTGAGAAAAATTATTTTTGTCTGTCTTTTCTTTGCAATGCTCTTGGTTCTTCTTCCGAAATTATAAATTAAATAAAGGGATATTAGTGTAAATGAAAGATAATAGGTATAATAAAGATAAGTCCAAAAAGAACTTGACCAAATTCTTGCCCACCCCCAGGATAGTTTAATAAAATCAGCCGTCAAATGACCAGTCCATTTTTTGTATATCAAGAGAATAGGCAGAGAAAAAATAACCAAATAAAATATTTTATTTTTTAGTATCCTTCTCTTTTCAGTGAAAATAAGGATAAACCATAGAAAGAGACTGGCAAAACTGATCCAGCCGATGGAGGCCAAATTATTAAACAGTATGGCGGTCTCCTCTAAGGTATCTGGATTATGTAAGAAAATAAACCCGTAACTCCACAGGGCAAAACAGGCCAGAAAAGCAGCACAAACCCTATTTAATAAGGATTTTGAATCTTTCCACAGAATAAGAACAATCAGGGCACAATACAACAAAAACGCAAGAAAATGAGAAAATGGTAAAACATTGATCATTTATTTAAACTCAAATCCTTTCTCTCTGAATAGCCTTACACAAACATCCACTACTTTCAAATCATAAAGAATACCTTTGTTTTGGGAAATTTCCTCCAGAGCTGCCTCAATCCCTAAAGCCGGACGGTAGGGACGATGAGAAGACATGGCCTCTACTACATCGGTAACTGCCAGAATTTTGGCTTCAGGTAAGAGCTCATCACCTTTGAGTTGATTTGGATAACCACAACCATTGTTTCTTTCATGGTGCTGTAACACAATCCGGGCAATGGGATAGGGAAAATCAATATCTTTTAGAATCTCATAACCAATTTGAGAATGTCCCTTAATTAGACCGAATTCAATATCGGTCAATTTACTGGGCTTGGTCAGGATCTCCGAGGGAATACCTATTTTACCGATATCATGGATCAGGGAGGCAATCCTTATCTCCTCTACCTTATCTTCAGCTAAATCCATCTCCCGGGCTACCAGGGTAGCCAGTTGACTTACCCGATTCTGGTGTCCGGCAGTATAAGGGTCCCGGGTATCCACAATTTTGGATATAGCCTCAATGGTAGCATTTAAGGCTTTTCGTAATTTCATGCGGGATCCCCGGCGTTCGGTTATATCAATGATAAACCCTTCTAAGACGGTTTTCCCGTTTGCATCCTCTTCGACAACTCGACCTCTCTCCCAGACCCACTTTTCCTGTCTATTTTTAGTGGTAATTCGATACTCTAGCTGAAAGGGCCTGTTCTCTCTTATGGCCTGCTGAATGTTACTGGAAACTTCTTCTTGATCATCTGGATGAATGATTTCACCGTATTCTACCTTCTCCCTGGAGGTCATTTCCTCAGAAGAATAACCGGTAAGTTCCAGGCAACCTTCACTCACAAATAGCATGGGCCATTTAACTTCATCTAAACAACGATAGGCCATACCAGGAAGATTGCTCATCAAGGTAGATAATTGCTGTTCACTCTTCTGCATCTTTTCTTGTGCCCTGTTCCGCTCCCCTTCTGTTTCAATACTGTATAGGGCAAAGGAAAGATCCCCGGCCACTTCCTTGAATAACTCCTGTTCCTCTTTGTCATCGGTATACCTTTTGGGGATACAAACCGAAAGCAGACCATAAACGGTTTTATCCTGACAGAGACTGATAGTATAAATACTTCGATCTTCATGATGGTTTAAAAAAGGACAATCCAATTCCATTTTTTGAGGATACTTGGTTACCAGTATACTTTTTCGGGTGAAAACTTTACTAACCCATTGGGGGAAATTGCCTCTTTTCAAGCGTTCTTTCATGGGTTTAAAAGCAGAGCCATAACCTGCTTCGGCAGAGGTGAGATAATTTTTTTCTTTATCCAGAAGGACAATCCAGGCATTATAATATCCCCGGTTCCTCACCAATATTTTACAGGCCTTTTGAATCAGGGTATCACGGTCTTTCTCTTTGATAATCAGTTGGTTGACATTTCGGATTGCCCGGAGAACCCGATTGAGATGCCTGATCTTCTCTTCGTTTTTGATACGTTCGGTAATATCCTTGGCAAAGGAAAAGGAAAATTTCTTACCATGATAGGTAAAATAGTTTACAGTTACCTCCACCGGAAATTCCGTGCCGTCTTTTCTGCGATGTTTGGAAATAATAGTGTTACTTTCTTTTGACCTGGTTTCTGCCCGATGTTTTTGGAATTTCCCTAAATCAAATGTGGGATCTATCTCAAAAAGCGATTTCCCAAGCAGTTCAGGAATAGAATAACCCAAGGTATGGGCCGCATACCGGTTGGCATATACAATGGTGCCATCCTCTTCTATGCGATAGATACCGATCTGGGCATGGTCAATACCCTGCTGGGTTATTTCTAATTGCTGTTCAGTTAATTTGTATTTTGTCAGGTCTGTCAAAGAAGCAATACTCTGTTTGGTATGGGGAATCATATCAATATTTATTAGGATATTTTTAATATTT
>CAZPII010000160.1:0-4315 GCA_964586485.1 uncultured Atribacterota bacterium
TCCCATTTCTCCTTATGGAATTGCCAAAATGTCTTCAGAATATTATCTGAATTTCTATTATCAATATTATGGTTTAAATTATATTTCTTTACGTTATGGTAACGTCTATGGACCCAGACAGGATCCAGGTGGAGAGGCCGGGGTTATAGCTATTTTTTTACATAAAATGTTAAATGGTGAAGTTCCCGTTATTAACGGTGATGGTGAATATATTCGAGATTATGTATATGTTGAAGATGTCGCTAACGCATGTTTACTCGGTATAAAAAATATGCTAAAATTATCAAAGCTACAAACATTAAAAAGAAGAAAATATAGTTTTAGCTTTAATGCCCTTAATATAGGAACTGGGAAGGGGATATCTGTAAATCAATTGTTTACCTACTTACAGGAAATAATTGATTTTTCTTTAAAACCGAAATATGGACCACCTCGTCCTGGAGATCTAAGGAAAAATGTACTTGAGTGTAATTTAGCAAAAAGATTTTTGGGATGGGAAGCACAAAATGATATAAAAGATGGATTGAGAAAAACAGTGGAATGGTTTAAAGGCCAATAACTGCCTCTACGAGGTATTACTGGAGGGATTTTTGACTGATTGGGTATCTTTTTTAATTAAAATATTGGGTATATGTGTTGCTGGATTATTCATGATATTATTAGGGAAAGTTGAACAAAAAAAAGGGCTATCCCCCTGGATCAAATTAATATTTCAGGGATTTATAGCTTTTTTAGTTATCCTTGTGGGTGTAAAAATAGAATTTTTAAGAAATAATTCTGGTAATTACTGGTATCTTACAAACTTGTCTATCCCGATTACTATTATCTGGTTGCTTAGTATCACTAATTCTGTAGGTCAAACAGATGACTTGGAAGACATTACACCCACAATTGTATTTATTGCCTCTATGACTTTTTTGATTGTATCTCTTTTTCAACGACAGGGACTAGTATTGGCTGAAATATTATCTCTATTTTTAATTGTTTTTTCCTCAATTATAATTTACTTTAAAAAAAGAATCCCAGAAAAAAAAGGAAATTATTTTTCTTCCTACAATATGTTCTTTGGATTTATGCTTGCAATTATTGCTATTGTAGGAGTGTTGAAGAGTACCGCAGCTTTGACCCTGTTAACACCATTTTTAATATTGGGATTCCCTATTGTTGACACTTCTTATTCTTTTATTGCAGGTTTTATCAGGGATGATTATTTAGGAGCTATAAATGAGAGTAAATTAAGACAACAATTGATTGATTTAGGGTTTTCTTGGAAGGGCGCCAATATGCTTATTATTTCTTCCTGTATCTATTTGAGCCTGATTGCTGTTGTTATATCGATATGGGAAGATTTTTATTTATTTACTGCCATGACAATATTGGGGTACCTTGTTTTTTATTGGTTAAAACAGAGGGTCATATGCCAAGAAGATATTGTTCATTTTAATAAAGACAAACAGCGAATAGAATTATTTGGTGTACCAATTGACAGAATCAATTGTCAGCAAGCTATAGAGAAACTTGATTGGTTTGTCAGGGAGAAACAGCCGAATTATGTTGTGACTCCTGATACGCTTGCTATTTTAAGGGCAAGAAAAGATAGGCGATATCTAAATATTACCCAAGAAGCAGATTTGGTAACACCCGATGGTGCAGGTATCCTTTGGGCAACGGCAACCCTGGATAACCCACTGATTGAACGAATTACTGGTATTGATCTAATCAATCAAATTTGCCAGTTAGCGGTAAGAAAAAAATACCGTCTTTATTTATTGGGTGCAAAAAAAGAAATAATTAAAAAAACGGTAAACAATCTGGAAAGGAAATACCCGCATATAAATATTGTAGGTTACCATCATGGTTATGTAACCGAGACAGAAGACAGTGATCTTCAAGGCAATAATTGTGAAAAGGAACTTATCTGCGAAATACAGAAGAAAAAACCGGATTTTTTGTTAGTAGGTATGGGTGTCCCGAAGCAGGAAATATGGATATCCAAACATAAGGATAAATTAGGTGTTCCGGTATGTATTGGAATTGGAGGAAGCTTTGATGTTCTTTCCGGTAAAATACCAAGGGCGCCATTGTGGATGCAAAACCATGGTATGGAATGGATTTTTCGATTAATTAAAGAGCCTAAAAGATTCAAAAGAGCCATTGCATTGCCTTATTTTATGTGGCTTGTTTTTTTGGGTAAAATAGAATTATATTTTCGCGCAAATAAATAATTATACCTAAAAATTTCTCCTACTTGGTTAGACTTATTCCTGCTATATATCTTATCATCACTTGAATTCTATTCCTTATATATAAAAATATTTTTTAAAAATATTAAGAGAAAGATTTCTTTAATATAATTTGTGGTTGTTTTTTATGTATTTTAGAATTGGCAGTACATGTAGTATAGTACATGGGCATATAATATACTATAATTAGCGAATATTTAGGGGAAATCTAAAAAATGAAGATACTGGTGAAAGCAGGAATAATTGTTGCTACTTTGATGATAGAATTGGTGATGGCAAATATATTGAGTTTTGATGCTGTAAAACCCGACTTAATGCTTATTGTAGTTATTTGTCTTTCGTTTATTTCAGGTGCTGAAGAGGGGATGATAGCTGGATTCACAGGAGGATTGCTCAAAGATATCTTTTCTGTGCATTTGCTTGGCATCAACGCATTGGTTAAAACAGTGATTGGCTATATAGCGGGAGTAATAAGGGAAAAAATATTCTCTCAGCATCTTATGTGGATTGTAGCTATCTTTACTTTCATTTTTACTTTTATAAATAACCTGATAATATATTTTTTAATTAATGCACTTTACTCAAATTATAATTTTGCTGTTATATTGAAAAGATTTATGTTGAGTCAGGCTATAATCAATAGTATTCTGGCCCCATTAATATTTATTGGCATAAGAAAGATATTTGATTATATTCGGCGTTGGAGCTAAGAAGCAATGTTCAATCAAAAAAATAATAAAATAACCCAAGAAACAATAAAAAAGAGATTGAATGATTTTTTTATATTAATTGTTATTTGTTTTGCAATACTTTTGATTAATCTCTGGTATTTACAGATAATCAGAGGAAGAGATTATGAACAAAGAGCTATTAATAATTGTATTCGTTCATTAGTTGAAGAAGCGCCAAGAGGTGAGATCTATGACCATAAAGGAAGATTATTAGTAACTAATCGCCCGGCAGTTAATTTTTCGGTTATTCCGGCAGAAATAGATGATTATAAAAAATTATCTTCTGAGATAAGTTCGATTATTCCTCTAGAGACATCTTTTATTCAAGAAAAAATTCAACAACTACAGCAAAGCCCCTTCCGGGCTCAAACTATAAAAAGAGATCTTGGGAAGGAACAAATTGTTTCAATAGATGAACAAAAATATAAGTATAAAGGAGTTTTGCTGACTGTCCAACCGGAAAGAAAGTATCTTTACGGGGATTTGGCTGGGCATGTATTGGGGTATGTGAACGAAATTAGTGAAGAGGAATTAAAAAGTACTGGCTTTGCTCATTTAACCGGCGGAGATATTGTCGGGAAAAGTGGTCTGGAAAAATATTACGATTCTTACTTGCGTGGTAAAAAAGGGAGCAAAGAAGTAGAGGTGGATGCTTTAGGCAGAGAAATAATGACATTACAGTCTAGTGATCCTATTGCTGGAAATGATATTTATTTAACCATTGATAGTGATTTACAACAATATGTTCAAAGTATTATTTCCAGTTACAAAGGCGCAGTTATAGTAAGTGAACCCAACACCGGGAAAATCCTGGCTATGGCAAGTCAACCGGGGTTTGATCCAAATCTTTTTACTCAACAAATATCATTCCAACAATGGGAAGAGATTGCACAAAGCAAAGAAAATGTATTGTTTAATCGCAATATTCAAGGTATTTATCCCCCGGGTTCTGTTTTTAAGTTGATTACTGCAATTGCTGCTTTGGAGGAAGGAATTGTAGATTTAGGAAGTCAGGTGTACTGTCCCGGACATTTTGAGTTAGGAAAATTAACCTTTAAATGTTGGAAAGAAAGCGGGCATGGTAATCAAAATATAATCGAAGCAATTACAAATTCCTGTAATGTATTTTTTTATACTCTAGGAGAAAAATTAGGGGTTGAACATTTAAATTATTATGCTCGAATGTTTGGACTGGGAGAGAGATCGGGTATTGGCTTACCCGGAGAATTGGAAGGATTGGTCCCCTCTGGAGAATGGAAGAAGAATACTTTTAATCAGGTGTGGTATCCGGGTGATACCATTAATCTGTCCATAGGTCAAGGTTACTTGTTGGCAACTCCT
>CAZPII010000161.1:0-4310 GCA_964586485.1 uncultured Atribacterota bacterium
GGTGCCAGTACCGGTACTTATGAAGCAGTAGAGTTAAGGGATGGAGACAAAAAACGCTTTAACGGGAAAGGTGTCTTAAAAGCGATTCAAAATGTAAATGAAATTATTGCTCCTGAGTTAGCAGGTTTGGATGTGCTTGACCAGTGTTATATTGATCAATTAATGATAGAACTTGATGGGACCCATAATAAGGGAAATTTGGGTGCCAATGCAATTTTGGGAGTTTCTCTGGCTGTAGCCAAGGCTGCAGCTCAATATCTAGAATTACCTCTATACCGTTATATCGGTGGAACTAATGCCAAGGAGCTACCAGTACCTTTAATGAATATCTTAAACGGCGGCAAGCATGCTGATAGTGGTGTAGATATTCAGGAATTTATGATTGCACCGGTAGGGGGAGTGAGTTTTGCGGAAAATTATCGTATAGCTGCAGAAACTTTCCAAATTTTGAAAAAAGTATTAAAAAAAGCCGGTTATAATGTTTCGGTTGGTGATGAAGGTGGATTTGCTCCTCAATTGAAATCCAGCGAAGAAGCCCTGGAAATTATTGTAGAAGCAATTAGGCAAGCTGGTTATCAACCAGGTAAAGATATTTTTATTGCCCTGGATTCGGCAGCATCTGAATTCTATCAGAACGGAAAATATATTTTAACTAGAGAGGGTGTAGAGAGATCGGCAGAGGAGATGATTTCCTATTATGAGGAACTAATCAAAAAATTTCCCATTATTTCTATCGAAGATGGACTGGCTGAGGATGACTGGAAGAACTGGAGTAAATTAACTGAAAGACTCGGTGGAAAGATCCAAATCGTTGGAGATGATTTATATGTCACAAATAAAGTACGATTAGAAAAAGGGATTCAACTAAAGGCTTCTAATTCCATTCTCATCAAACTAAATCAGATTGGAACGTTAACAGAAACACTGGATACCATTGAGTTGGCTAAACGGGCTAAATTTACCAACATTATTTCTCATCGATCCGGTGAAACAGAAGATACAACTATTGCTGATTTGGCTGTGGCTAGCAATGCGGGACAGATTAAGACGGGTTCCCTCTGCCGGACAGATCGTATTGCCAAATATAATCAATTATTAAGAATTGAAGAAGAATTAGGAGAACAGGCCATATATCGCGGAAAAGGGGTTTTTCAACAGTAATGTTCAGAATAAGATCTCTTTTAGAATCTAAAATAACCTGGGCGATTATCTTATTATTTATTTTTTATATTGCTTTTATTTTTTCAGAAAAATATGCCAATATTTTAGAATTGAAGGTTTATATTAATGAATTAAATAAAGAGATCATGGAACTGGAAGAAGAGAATCAGTTGCTGGCAGAAAAGATAGACTTATTAAAAACCGCTCCCTATATTGAAAAAATAGCTCGCGAAGAATTAGATTTGGTAAAATCAAATGAAATTTTATATAAAGCAACAAAAAATCAGATTAAATAATCAGGATTCTTTTGTTAAGGACAAATAATTCTCTGTTGTAGAAAATTATAGTAGTAAACATGTTGATAAATATTATTGAAACTTCTATTGACGGTCATTATCATTTGTCCTATAATAATTTAAGTTTGCCGGAGTGGCGGAATAGGTAGACGCACAGGACTTAAAATCCTGGAAGCTGTAAAGCTTGTGCCGGTTCGATTCCGGCCTCCGGCACCTTTTTGTTGTCTGCCGACAAAAGGCTGATTAGATTAATTTATTGACTTTAAATAGTAATCGTGTTAAAATTTATAATTAGTTTCAGAAGGCTATGATAAAGATAGATAAAGAAAAAGCATAGCGGGGTGGAGCAGCTAGGTAGCTCGTCAGGCTCATAACCTGAAGGTCGGCGGTTCGAATCCGTCCCCCGCAACCATTTAATAATAAACCTCTATAATGAAAAATTAGAGGTTTTATTAATTAAATGGATATCTGCCTTCTCTCGATTTCTACGTAATTCATCCCATTATGGCGGTGTAGCTCAGTTGGCTAGAGCATGCGGTTCATACCCGCAGTGTCCTGAGTTCGAATCTCAGCACCGCCACCATGCAATTGTAAAAAATCGGGCATTAGCGGAGCCTGTACTTTTCTTTAGATATCAAATAAATATAAAGTGTTCTTCTTATATTGGATAAACTAATAGTAAAAATAAAAAAAACAGTTGAAAAATATAATATGATTCAACGCGGAGATAAGATAATTGTTGGCGTTTCCGGGGGAGCTGATTCAATATGCCTGCTTGATGTGCTAAATTTTTTAAGACACGAATTTTCATTAACCTTAATTGTTGCTCATGTCAATCATGGCATAAGAATCAAAGAAGCAGAGATTGAAGCTCGTTTTGTGCGAATAAAGGCTTTCCATATGAAACTGCCATTTGAACAGCTGTCTGTTTCTGTCCCTACTATTGCCCGGGAAAAAAATTTATCAATTGAACAGGCTGGTAGGAATGTTCGCAACCATTTTTTTCAAGATTTGTTGCAAAAATACCAGGTTCAGAAAATTGCCTTGGGACATCATGCGGACGATCAAGTTGAGACAATATTGATGAGAATCATTCGTGGTAGCGGATTAAGGGGGTTAATAGGAATTCCACCTGTCAGAAATTGTTTTATTCGCCCATTAATTGAATGCAGCCGACAGGAAGTTGAAGCTTATTGTCGCAGAAGAAAGATCGCCTATTGCCTTGATTCTTCCAACAGAGAGCCAAAGTATTTTCGCAATAAAATAAGAAATCAGCTTATTCCATTACTTGCCCGGCAGTATAACCCTTCTATCTGTAATCATTTACTTAAGCTGCAAACTATTATTCAAGATGAGTTTAATCTTTTAGAAGAGTTAACCGAAGAATATTACATAAAAGCCCTAAAAAAAGAACTTCCTTATGGTATTATATTGGATAGCATGCAATTGTCAAAATGGCCGGTTGCTTTGCAAAGACGTGTTATACGGAGAGGTTTACGTTTTCTAAAGAATTATTTAGAAGATATACAATTTGTTCACATTGAAAGCATCAGACAACTATGCCTGGATGATCACGGTGAAAAATACCTCGATTTACCAGGGAGGATTAGAATAAGGAAAAGTTACCGATATATAGAGTTTGGCTATGCAAACCATATTAAAAAACTCGAAAAGCTTGAAAAAGGGAAGATATGGGAATATAGTTTACCTGTATGCCGGGAGAAAACGTATCCGCAATTGGGCATTAAAATGATTTCTGGAAAATATGATTATCAACAATCGAAACACGAGTATTATCTGAATAATCCGGACAAAGATAAAATATTTGTAGATTATAATAAACTGAAGCTCCCATTGAGAATAAGAAACCGAAAACCCGGTGATCGATTTAAACCGTTAAACAGCAAATATTTCAAGAAAATCAAATCATATTTTATTGACTTGAAAATCCCGCTTTATAAAAGGGAAAAGATAATATTAGTAGTTGATTATTATGATCGTATAGTCTGGATTGTTGGTTTTCAAATAGATGATCGTTTTAAGATAACCAGGCAAACTGAAAAAATATTACATATTCACAAAAACGAGTATGAGCAATAATGGATAAGAATATAGTCAAATAAGGAGAAAATTAAGATGATAGAGCAGGATAAGATTGAAGAGATATTGATACCGGAAAATCAAATACAGAAGAAGATTCAAAAGCTCGGAGATCAAATATCTCAAGATTATAAGGGTAAAGAGTTAATCTGTATTGGGGTATTAAGGGGAGCAATTGTTTTCCTGGCCGATCTGGCACGTTGTATAAAAGTGCCTATGTTGATTGATTTTATGTCCATATCCAGCTATGGTGCATCAACAGAATCTTCAGGAGTAGTGAGAATCCTGAAGGACTTGGATGAAAATATTGAAAAAAAAGATGTGCTCATTGTTGAAGACATAATTGATACAGGGCTAACTTTAGATTATTTGTTGAGAATGTTAAAATCAAGGAATCCGGCCAGTATCAAGGTCTGCGCTCTTCTCAATAAAAAAGAACGCAGACAAATTGATGTTCCTATTGATTACTGTGGATTTGACATTCCTGATAAATTTGTGATTGGTTATGGCTTGGATTACAATGGCCTTTATCGAAATATTCCTTATATCTTAGTACTTAAACCATCTTATTATCAGCTAAATTAGTAAAATTGTGGAAGAATTTGTTTATAATTACAAATTTAACAATGTTTGTTTTTATATATTGAATATGCTAAAATTACTTTGCATTTAAGCTTTTTAAGAATTGTATTTTTCAATGAAGGAGAAAAAATTGGCTAAGCTAAATCCGAATAACTTTAAAAATAAAAATTT
>CAZPII010000162.1:0-4286 GCA_964586485.1 uncultured Atribacterota bacterium
AAATCATGTAAATATCATAGTCGGCCATAATAATGGCCCCGGGTATAGTAAATCGGCTATCAAAGAGATTAATGGCTAATGCAGCTGCGAAACCCGAATTTTTAATGGTTCCCAGGAGTACCATAGTAACTGCATCATTTTTATTTATGTGCAGCCTTTTAAAAATAAATTGCAATAAATGAAATAAAGGTAGAGTAGTAAAAAAGGCAATGAGGGCAATGCGGAATAAATTATCAAACTCTTGAAAAAAGCTACTCTGGTTTAATCCAATAACGGTAAAAATCACTACAAATAAACCCCAGTTGATAATTGTTCCCCGCCAGGGTTTTAGAGAAGATGCAATCTTCTTTACATTCATGATTCGCGAAAATATAATAGGGAAAACTATTAAATAGAATAAATTTAAAATCAGGCCGGAGAAAGGGAATGTTTCAGCACCTGCCAGAGAAAGAGTTAAAGTCGGTGTTATAACTAATGCTGCCAGATAAGCTCCGAAGGTGGCAAATAAAGCAAAAACCATATTTCCCGAGAGTATAGCTGTAAAAGGGATTACTGCTACTCCCGGTGGAGAAGCGGCAACAAGGATCATGCCTATTTTAAGAGAAGTATCAGGGATAAAAAAATAAGTAAGCAAAATTATTATTGAACTGAGCAATAGATAGTTCAGCAATATTCCGAATAGTAGAGGCCTGGATAATTTCTTCCATTGTAACATCTCCTGGGTTGAAATCTCAGAAAGGGAAACAGTCATTACCAATGCCAGGGCAGGTATGGTTAGTGATTTTGTATATTCCGACAGAAAGGGAAAAGTAAGGCCTAAAATAAAAGCAAAAGACAATATGAAATTACGATTTTTAAAAAGAGAGAACATTCCTTGTTTACTTTCTTTTATTAAGATAATATAGTAGAGTAATAATTTCTTAAGTAAATAAGTCAGCCTACTATAATTAATAGATAATAAGTTCTTACAAAATCTATTGTATCTTATTTAAGTTTCAAAAGAAACCTTTTAAAGGGAAATTATTAAAATAATATGAGGGAAAATTGGGAAAAAATATCCTTAACCGGAAAAAAATAATTAGAGGCTTAATTGTTTCTCTGGCGATTGGAATTACTGTATTTCTGGTAGTTTTTTTATTAACATTAGATAAAAATACCCTAAAAAGTTTTCAGCATATGGATAACGAGTTTTTGCTATTAGCAGCCGGAGCTATTTTTCTTTCCGTATTGGTAGAAGGATTAAGAATACAAGCGGTAGCCCGAGCAATTAATGAAAAAATAGCATTCTGGGAATCTGTGAAAATCTTTTATATCAGTTTTTTCCTGGGAGGGATTACACCTTACTTCTCAGGAGCTATACCAAGTCAGATTATATTGTTTACCAAAAAGGGGATTTCTGTCGGCAACTCAACCATGATAGCCACGATTAGACCTATCATTAAAACAGTTATTTTCTTAATTCTAACTCCCATTCTATTTTTTATTTTTAGAGAATCAATGGAAGAGTATGAATTATTATCATGGATGTTATTGGTCATGGCTGTGTTTTTCTCTTTTATTTTTATTTTTCTCTTTATTTTGGCCGTTAAAAATCCCCAAAAAATTGAAGCACTTATTAATTGGTTAAAAACGATTTCTTTATTCAAAAAGCATTTAAACAAACCTGCTGTACAAGATAAATTAGAATGGTTGATGTTTCAAGCCATACAATTTCATAAAAGTTTTAATCTATTATTAAAACACCCAATAGAGATTTTTTTAATTTTTCTCTATACTGCAGTATACTGGTTTTTATATTTTTTTATTGCTCCTTTGTTGTTAGTGGCTATGGGAATACAATTAAATTATGCATTGGTTATGGTTATCCAGGTTTTGATTTTCTTTGTTTTGCCATTTCTGCCTACACCGGGAGGCAGTGGTGCAGCCGAGTTGGGGTTTGTATCACTCTTTTCCTTTTTTGTACCTGAGCATTTACTGGGTATATATGTAGGTGGATGGCGATTGTTTACTTTTTATATTAACATTTTGATTGGGGCATTGTTCAGTCTGAGTGAATTGAGAAAATGGGCTGCCCAAGAGAAGCTTATAAAAATTAAAAATAACAGAAAATAGTGGTCGGAATAAACCATTATTTTGCTTTAAGAATTTATCCCGACCACTATTGCTATTACAAGTATTTCTTTAATCATGTAAAACTGTGTAATGATAACTTAAGTCTCTTTTGGAGGCTTATTAAAGCTATCCGCTACGCGTGCATAATAGTTTACTAAGTAATAATTTTTATAGTTTTTCCAATAGTTCTTTTGCTTTTTTGCTAAAATAAGGATGATCGCTTTGAGAAGCTTGTAATAAGAGCTCTTCTGCTTTCTCGTCTTTATTTCGATCTAGCAATAGTTCTGCATAATAAACAAGACCCTGGGGATTATTGGGAAAATGTTGCTGGTATTCTTCAAAGTAATTTTCGGATGTTTTTCTCTTTCGATAAGGCCAGGGCAGCTGGTGCCACATCCTACCTAATGCCAGTACAGGCCCGGCATCATCATATAATTTATCGATTTCATATGCCTTTTCAAAGGCATTTTCTGTCTTTTTGCGCAATCCTTTTCTGATTGCTTTTAATATACTAATGCCATCAGAATAAGTACCGGCAGATAGACCATAAAAATAATGTCCCTCTACACCATCGGGATTTAAATTAATGGCAATCTCTGCATAGTCCAAACCTTCTTTACCATAGTCTTCACAAATATCTTTCCAGCCTTCAACTTCTGCCTGCATGGACAGATCGGCGTATTCCCTCAATGCCCTGGCCATTTTCCAGTTGGCTGCATAACTTTCCGGATTTTCTTCTACTGATTTTCGATAAAGAGGCAGAGAATCTATTACACTTTGCAAATTATCTTTCTCGTAAATAGCGTCTGCTTGTGCAAGGTAGTCTGATGCCAGGACAAAGGTGGAAAAGGAGAATAAAATCAAAAAACTTACTAACAAAACATTAATTTTTTTCATAGAACCTCCTATGTATTTTGAGTTTTTACCAATAGACTTGCTATAATTAATAGCTGCTATTAATACTTAGTATTATATCAAGATTTAGCAGGCAGTCAAGATAAAATGGTTTTACCAGAAAAAAGATTAAGCTTAGCCATGTGTTAATTTCTAAAATTATTTAGAGAAATTACTAATACTTTATGCTATCTTTATATAGATCTTAAAATATGATAGACTTAAATAAACATTTAGGTAAAACAATAATATATCATAATTGAAATAAGGAGATAATTTATGTTGAAAACAATCCCTGTTCATACCCATAACAGGACGGAAATGCTTGATATAAGTTCCCAAATTCAGGAAGTAGTGCGGGAAAGTAATCAAAAAGAAGGTTTGTGCTGTATTTTTGTACCACACACAACTGCCGGAATTACTATTAATGAGAATGCAGACCCCAGTGTATTAGAAGATATATTACAAGAACTTGAAAAAGTGATTCCATTTGATGATAATTATCACCATTTAGAGGGTAATTCTGCAGCTCATATCAAATCAAGTCTGGTAGGTTCTTCAATTAATGTAATCATTAAGAACGGTCAGTTGAAATTGGGGACCTGGCAGGGTATATGTTTCTGCGAGTTTGATGGTCCTCGAGCACGTGAGGTATGGATTAAAATAGTATCCTGATACAACGATCATAGAAAATAAGATAAGGTGGGATATCACATAACTGAGGTATTAATGGAAGAAGTGATCCTTATAAAGGGAATAATCAAAAAACTGGTCTACCATAATGAGGAAAATGGTTTTCTCGTTGCTCGTATTAATATGCTGGAACCCGAAAAAAAAGAAACAACGATAGTAGGAAAGATGGCAGCAGTAAGCATTGGGGAGACCTATCAATTTAAAGGAAAGTGGAACCTTGATTCTCGTTACGGATGGCAGTTTAATTTTGAAGATTATCAAATTATTTTACCAACTACTCTGGAAGGTGTTCGCCGTTATCTCGGATCCGGCTTGATAAGGGGAGTAGGCCCTTCGACAGCAAATAGGATTGTTGATTATTTCGGAGAAAAGACTCTGGATATTATCGAAAAGCATCCAGAAAAACTCAATAAAGTAGAAGGAATTGCTCGAAAAAGGGTTGAGCTTATTAAAAAATCCTGGCAGGAACAGAAAGAAATCAAACGAGTTATGCTATTTTTGCAATCCTATCAAATTACAACCGGCTATGCAGTAAAAATATTCAAACAATATGGGACAAAGGCGATTGAGAAACTTAAGGAAAATCC
>CAZPII010000163.1:0-4267 GCA_964586485.1 uncultured Atribacterota bacterium
AAATGAATCTGATCCCTGGAAATTGTTTTGCATTGATGATCCAAAAGGTAATCGGAATCATTTCCTAAAATTTTTTTAATTTCATTAAAATTCATTTTCTCTCCTCCTTTAAATAAATTCCACTTTTAAAAATGTCTTTTTTATTTTAGTTAATTCTTATCAATTCTTGATATCCTAATTATATAACAATGTTAACATGAAAAAAAATTAATTATTGTTTATGTTTTGAAAAATATTTATCAATTGTGTGATATTGGAAATCTCTATAAGTTGCCAGTAGCCATTCATATCTCTCATTTTAAATTCAACTAAAAAATTAGTTTCCTGGGACTGGTCATAATAGGTCACTCCAACATGTGCAGTAACACCTTCTATTTCGGTATAATTAATAGATTGTTGATCCCACTGCTGGGGGTCAACTCTTTTTTTTATTAATTTTCTAACAACTGAATAAATCTTATTCTCATCTTCTTTTTCGATGTCAGCCCAGCTTCCTGTTTCTATATATTCAAGCACTTCTTTCTTTATAATCTCTTTTAAATTCGGCTTTACCACAGAAAGAAAGCTATTACCAATTTCTTGGCGAATTTTATCCCAGCGAGTTTCTGTTTCCCCTTCTAGATAATAATAATTCCAGCTTTGAGTAATTATACTATCAACCACATTATCCAAAGCAACATATTTCTCAAAAACAGTGACATCATTCTCAGAAATTGCTTTTTTCAATTGTTTCAGAGAATATTGTGGAGAAATTACTATCTTCCAGAAAACAAATCCTGATATAATAACTAATATAATCATAATAACAAACAGCCATTTTTTCATATTATTATATTCCTCTTCTAGCTTTATAACTTTGGATGGATTTTTATTATTCCGTTTACCTTAATATATGAATAGGATGCCCAAGAATTCCCTCTGCTGCTTCTGCAATTGATTCGGGTAGTGTGGGATGAGCATGAATTGTTTCGGCAATATCAGTTGCAGTGCATCCTTTTTGTAATGCCAATGCGGCTTCAGCAATCAAATCACTAGCATGTGCTCCTATAATATGGATACCGACAATTTTATTATCTTTTTTATTGGCAATCATCTTAACATAGCCTTCTCGTTCATCAATACTTAAGGCTTTGCCGTTTGCCCTATAGGGAAATCTGAAAATATTTATTTCTGTTAACTCTTTTCTTGCCTCATTTTCATTTAAGCCCACACTTGCTACTTCAGGATTTGAAAAAACACAGTATGGCACTACCTGATAAGACATAGCTCTGTCTATTCCGGCAATATGCTGAACAGCAACCTGCCCTTGCATAGAGGCAACATGGGCTAACATTTTTTTGCCTACCACATCGCCAACTGCATAGATACCCGGAATATTGGTTCTCATATATTGATCTACTTTAATTCCTTCCTTCTCCAATTCAATGCCTAATCCTTGAATATTCAATCCACCAAAATCGGGAACCCTTCCGGTCGAAATCAATACTTTTTCTGTTTCTATTTCCATTTGCTTTTTGTTATTGATATCTTTTACAGATACTGATAATTGATTGTTTATTGAAGCAATTCCTTGTACCAGACTGGTTAAATAGAAACGAATACCCTGTTTTTTAAGCATCCCAAGCAAGGAATTAGCAATTTCTTCATCTACAGGCAAGAGGATTCTCTCCAGGATATCAATTACCTCTACATTAACTCCAAAGCTGTTAAAAATAGAGGCAAATTCAATACCGGAATACCCGCCGCCAATAATAAGCATCTTCTTAGGAAGATTTTCTAAAGACAGTGCCTCATCCGAATTAATAACATTTACATTGTCCAGACCCTCGATCTTAACTTTTCGTACAGTCGAGCCTGTTGCAACAATAATGTTTTTTGTCTTTAATATCTCTTTGTCTTTATTCTCCTGACAAACAACCACTTCTCCGGGAGCAGAAATATCAGCAATTCCTTTTATTACTGAAATTTTTCTTGCTTTTAATAAAGATTGAACACCTAGAGTTAAACGCCGAACAATTTGATTTTTTCTTTCAATTACTTTTTTGAAATTATAGGAAATATTTCCGGCTGAAAGGCCATATTGTTCTGCATTCTTAAAATATTCCCAAATCTGGGCTGACCCAACCAACGACTTAGTTGGAATACATCCTCGATTCAGGCATATTCCCCCAATTTGATCTTTCTCCACCAGGACAACTTTTAAGCCTAACTGTGCCCCTTTTAAGGCTGCAACATATCCTCCGACTCCTCCTCCGATAACAACTACGTCTACGTCTGACATTTAATATCCTCCTTTATCTATGTTTTCATAGATTTCACAATATCTTTTTCAACAGAAAGTCTGTCTATATTATTTTATTAAACTAAGGAAATGCTTAGTATTTGGTGATTTAATGTAATATTACAACAATAAAGCAGATTAGAACAAACTAATCTGCTTTATTTAATCATGAAAAAGTACGTCTCTATTAGAGGTTCTTAAAGCCACCCGCTTTGCGGGTGCGATATTTACTGTTGTTTCTTTTTAATAAAATTTAAATATTATTTTCAAATCTTATTCTACTCCAAGTTCATCCAATAAAGGTAATAATTCTGTGGCAACATAAGTCACCGCAGGACCACCTCTCATCATCATTGCTACTCCGGCGGCTTCTAACAGTTCTGCTCTACTGGCTCCGGCTCTCACGGCCAACGGGGTATGTAATCTAATACAATGTTCGCAAAGAGCAGAAATACCCAAAGCAACGGTCATAAGCTCCTTCGTTTTGTTACTTAAAGCACCGTCCCTTAAAGCTTGTTCACTTAATGGGTCAAACCCTTCTTTCATAACGTTGGGCATTTCTTCGTGCAATTTACCCATTTGCCGTTTTAAATTAACATTTGACATTTTTTAGAAATTCTCCTTCCATCTCCGGATTTATACTGCTTTATTTTTAAATCTTAGTATAAGTTATTTTTTATTGACATCTCATTATTAATTGTCTATTTTAACTAAATCGGCAAAAATAGATGTAACTTCTCCGGGATAAACCCAGGTCTCTTCCAGCCAGACACGATAACCGTCTTTAATTACAGTAATCTCGTATTCACCTTCTTTTAAATCATCAAGTATTTTTACTTGATTAGCAGAGGTTGTTGCCTTGTAAATGCCATTAATAAATATCTTGGCATTATTTTCATTACAATATACGGCAATGGAACCTTTTTGGATATCCGGTTGCATTTTTACATTAATTCGATTAGTATGGTCAGGATAAATTCTTATGGTATCAACAAAATCCCTATAACCTTCTTTAACAATCCTTAATTCATAGGTACCCTCTTGAAGATTATCAATACTAACACTTCTATTGACAGAAGTTCTTCTCCGGTAATTCCCATCTAGATAAATCAAAGCATTGTCAATATCACTGGTTATCTCCAAACTACCCGTTCGGGTAATTTTCTCCAAGCTAACCGTTAGCTGGACTCTTTGATCGGATTTTACTTCTACCCTTCGAGACCAATCATGGTATCCACTTAGTGTAATTCTAATATCATGATAACCTTCGGTTATCCGTTCTAATTGAACATTTCTATTTCTTTCTGTTAATCCCTTATACTCTCCGTCTAAATAAATTCTTGCGCTATTCTCATTACAGCGAATGGCTATTGAACCATATTGTTGAATTCTTTGTAAATTAGCGTTCATAAATGTAGTACGATCAGGATTAATTGTGATTGTTCTGGTCCATGTTTGATAACCGGGTAGTTCTACTCGGGTTATATATTCTCCGGCTCGTAATCGTTCCATAAAAAGGGGTGTTTTACCTGCATGCCGGTCATTCAGATAAACATCCGCTCCTCCGGGAGATGAATTAAGCCGTAATTGTCCGGTTTTTGATCTTCTTTCTACAACCTGATAATGTAAAATTTCACTGCTAACCCATTTTTGTGAAGGCAATCCTGTCAAAATTCCTCTAATTCTTTTTGTGAAACGGCTTATTCCTTCTGCAATCCTGGGGAAATTTTCCTCTGCAAGCCTTCTTTCTAATTCCCTGGTAATAATGGCTGGTTCTGTGGTTGCAAATCCTTGAATGTACTCGATACCAGTAGGCGTACCTGATTCTATCACACCATCAATGTGATACTCTCGATTTGCTTCTACAAAGTGATTTTTTTGAAATTGATTAGGAAACAACAAACGCATATTTCCCCGAGTATCGTAACCAAAAATTGTAACATAAGCGTTCTTGTTGGTTCTAAAGTAAACCTGAATTCTTTCACC
>CAZPII010000164.1:0-4265 GCA_964586485.1 uncultured Atribacterota bacterium
AGTCGGGCCCTCCTCGCATCAGATCAACCTGTTTGGATTCTCCGGAAATTGTGAGAAGTTTTACATCTAACAATTCACTTATTTTCCAAGTATTTTCCCTTGCTCTATGGTAGGTATAAGCTCCAAAATCAATATTTGCTGCGGTTAATTTATTATTACCCAGGGCTTTCTCTGCTAAATTCAGAACAACTGTACTATCCAAACCTCCGGAGAAAGCTACTACAGCACTTCTATCCCTAACAATTTCCCTGATTTTATTAATTATCTTCTTAATCTTAACCGATACTTCCTGCAAATTTTCACTCCATCACATTTTGATCTTCCCAATATCATATCTATTATATGATATATTCTGATTAATTCGAGTTTTAAGTAAAGAGAAATAATTATTCTACTTATAATAATTTTATCATGGCTTTTGATTATATGATATTATTTATGATTTATGGTCTGGTTTTAGATTAAGTAATAAAAATAGTAGACAACCTATGGCAGTAAATATCGCACGCGCAAAGCGGGTAGCCTTCAGAACCCCTAAAAGGGGGTTAATATTTCTAAGTAATATAACTATTTGGATTTCAGGTGAAAATGATCATATCCCTTATCTTGATATTTTTATGGTAAAACCTTTTATTTAACCATTACTATTCAGATAGTGCTTATTCATTGCCATAGTTAAGTTTAAAAGTATATTAGTTTAATTCCAACATTTTATTTTTCAATCATAAAAAAATTCTCGGAACTAATTTTCCAACATTTCCATATATTCTGGAAAAGTATATTCTTTATAATGCTCATCTTTTATATATTGGAGAACGTCAATAAATACACCTGCTTCAATAAAGCCCGGCAAAGAGGCAATACGCTCATTCTCCTGGCTTAAAAACCAGATAGTTGGATTCCCTCTAACCTGGTATACATCCTCTGATAATTGCTTTTCAGTTATTTCCTCTCCATTTTGGGTAACAAATTCATTAGAACTACTATTTATTCTGACAATAGAAAAATAATTCTTTATTATTTCCCTAATTTTTTCATTGGTGAAAGTTTCGTTTTCAAGCTTTCTGCACCATCCACAATTATCAGAATAAAAATAAATCAAGGTAGGAATATTTTCCACTTTTGATTTTGTTAATGCCTGATCATAAGGTAACCAATTTAAAAGTTCATCTTCAGTTGCTTCTTTTGCCTCACCGCCATGAATTGCCCAACTTGAAAGACTAAAAATTAACAATATTGATATAAAGATTAAAAAATATAATATTTTATCTTTAACATTTTTTGTCATAATTATTTTACCTCACTGTTTTATTATTTTTTATTTCAATTTGTGCAGTGGTATATTATACAACAATAGAAGACTAAGTCAAATTATTTCCTTTAAAACCTTTAGTTCGGATAACAGGTCTATCCTCCCAGGTAGGAAGAAATAATTGACAGGTTATCACTAAATATAAAAATACCAATCAATATCAACAAGATGCCTCCCACCCATTCAATAATGCGATAATATTTCTTTATCTTCCCCGTTAATTGATAAAATTGATTCACTGCTAAAGCTGTCAACAGGAAAGGTATGCCCAAGCCCACAGAATATAGGGATAATAGGGTTATTCCCTTTAAAACTGTATCCTGTGTGCCGGCATAAACCAAAATAGCAGCCAGAATCGGGCCAATACAGGGAGTCCATCCAAAAGCAAAGGCAAAACCTACCAAAAAAGGGGTGAAAAAAAGATGAAAAGATAAATTTTGACCGGTATGGAATTTTTTCTGGTAATTCAAAAAAGGAATATTTATGATACCAATCATATGTAATCCAAATATTATAATAATAATTCCCCCCACTTTTCTAAACCAAACCGAATATTTCTGCAGAAAATTACCAATAAATGTTGCGGAAGCACCCAGCAATATAAAAACAAGGGAAAAACCAAGAATAAAGAACAACGAACCTATTAGAACTCGATAAAAAGACCCTTTGTTTTTGCTATCCTTTTTACTTAGATCTTCCAGTGAAATTCCAGAAATAAAAGAAATATACCCCGGTACAAGAGGTAAAATGCATGGTGAAAGAAATGATAACAAACCTGCTGTAAAAGCAGCAAAATATGATATTTCTTGAAATGCTAACATGTTATAACCTTTCTCAGTGAATTCTGCTGTATTTTTGTCTATAGGAACAGGTAAGCTCTAATTTTATTATTTTCATAATTATCCTTAGTTATACCCTTACCATTTACCTTCAGTTTTCACTACAATATTTAATTATAGAATATTATTACTCAACAATATACCACTTGTTATATCTCAGTTCAATAGTAAATGCAGAATAGAAGATAACGGTGTCTATCGTTCTTTTGACATTAATAATAAAAGGTGCTAAACTTTAAAATTAATATAATTATGACCTACTAATAATATGAAAAGCAATAATAACAACTATTTACTGTTAGTTTATATAAAATAATACTATAACATTCCGTAACATTTTGGCTTGCTGAAATATTTCTAACTAAAATACAAAATAAGACAAAGGGGGTGATCATTAGTTCTTAGTGTACTCTTTTTTTCTTTAAGAAAAGTTAAGCATTAAAATTATAGTGAGATTATTTTTTATTTTTATTTTATTAAAGGAGATGAAAAAAATGAACGAAACTGGAAGAGGTAATTGGCAGACACGGGCAGGTTTTGTTGCTGCCGCCGCCGGTTCAGCAATCGGTTTAGGGAATATATGGCGTTTTCCCTTTATTACCGGTAGATATGGTGGTGGAGCTTTTGTTTTGGTTTATATCCTTTTGTTAATTTTTATCGGGTATCCTGTAATGAATTCTGAATTGATCCTGGGACGCAAGACTGAAAGAAATCCTGTTGGTGCTTACAAGTCACTGGCTCCGGGGAGTCCCTGGGTTATTGCTGGCTTTATGGGGGTTGCTGCCGGTTTTATCATCCTTTCTTACTATTCTGTAGTAGCAGGATGGGCGCTTTCTTATATCTTTAAATCCGGCGCTTATATGGCCGCCGGTGCGGATACTGCCAATATATTCATTAGTTCAATAACCTCAACATTTGGCGGTATTTTCTGGCATACCATATTTATGGCGCTATGTATCGGCATTGTTTACGGTGGGGTGGAACAGGGAATTGAACGTTGGTCTAAAATTTTAATGCCGGTTCTCTTGGGTTTGTTAGTCATCCTCATTATCCGTTCTGTCACACTTCCGGGTGCAGGAGAAGGGTTGGCCTTCTACTTAAGGCCTGATTTTAGCCAATTTACCGCTGAAGGATTTTTGGCTGCCCTTGGTCAGGTCTTCTTTACCCTGAGTTTAGGTATGGGGGCCATGATTACTTACGGCAGTTACCTAAAAAAAGATGAAGATTTGCCACTCAATGCTAAATATGTCGTGGGCGCTGATACGATTATCGCTTTATTGGCTGGTTTTGTTATTTTTCCGGCTGTCTTTGCTTTCGGCATGGAGCCGGCAGCTGGTCCCGGATTGACCTTTATCACCTTACCGGCAGTTTTTTCTGAAATGGGTGCAGCCGGACATATCTTTGGCATTCTTTTCTTCGCATTGTTAGTCATAGCCGCTTTAACTTCAGCTATTTCCCTGTTGGAAGTAGTAGCAGCTTACTTTATTGATGAAATAAAATGGGATCGGAAAAAAGCGACCATTATTATGGGAATAATCATTTGGCTTCTTGGTATTATTCCTTCTCTGGGATATAGCACTTTGTCGCATATTACTCCAATTATGGGAATGGATCTTTTGGATTCTTTTGATTTTGTAGCTAACAATATTTTACTTCCCCTGGGTGGATTACTGATTGCACTGTTTATCGGATGGTACTGGGGTACTGATAAGGCTCTGGAAGAAGCTAACCGTGGAGCCAGCACAAAACTTGGTTCAAGCTATTCCTTTTTGATTAAATACGTAGTTCCAATTGCTGTATTTATTGTATTTCTGAATAGTGTAGGACTTTTAGGATAATTCTGAAATATTTCCAAGAAAATTTACAAGATCCGGGTATGAATCTTTTTTGATAATTTTGATTATTATACCCGGATCTTCTTATTTTAAAAGATAGCAAATCTAATCTATAAGAGTGACAATATTTCTAATAAGATGAGATTAAGATAAATATAGTAGACTTTATTAATTTCTCTTTGAGTTAATGCTTTACCAATAATACCGGTAGTTTCAATTTCAGTTGCCATAAAATTTTAGATATTCTTTTTTTTGCTTCTTCCAATACTTCAGTAGCAG
>CAZPII010000165.1:0-4255 GCA_964586485.1 uncultured Atribacterota bacterium
CTAAAAGGGTTTTAGAGGGAACAGTCAAAAAGATAAAGATATTGAAAAGTTAAGTAGAATAAAGACTTAGAAGATTTTTGCCGAGATAGCTCAGTCGGTAGAGCAGTGGACTGAAAATCCACGTGTCCCCAGTTCAACTCTGGGTCTCGGCACCAGCATTTGAATTATTGCGGAAATAGCTCAGCGGTAGAGCATCGCCTTGCCAAGGCGAGGGTCGCGGGTTCAAATCCCGTTTTCCGCTCCATTATTTCTTCTGTTTTTATTTATTAACCGAGGCGGCATAGCCAAGTGGGAAGGCAGAGGATTGCAAATCCTTCATCCTCGGTTCAAATCCGAGTGCCGCCTCCATAAATATAATAAAAACATTAAAGTGGGCGGTTAGTTCAGTGGAAGAATGCTTCCTTGACGCGGAAGAGGTCACTGGTTCAATCCCAGTACCGCCCACCATTTTTTTGCAGTTATTCTGGAGTGGAATATTTTAAATTATGTTAATAATTATAGACTGTATAACCTCATGTAAGTTAGCGTGAGTTTTTTTATTTTGGGAGGAAATTGATGGCAGAAGTGAATATTTTTTTATGGAATGGAAAAAAGATGAATGTTGACTCAAAAACAACCTATTATGCTGTTTTGAAACAGAGTGACCACCAATTGGCCAAAGATGCATTGGCAGTAAAGATAAATGGAATTAAAAAAAGTCTTTATGATAATCCCAAAGAGGGCGAAAAAATCGACAAAGTCCTTACCTTTAATACGGATGAGGGAAAGGAAATTTTTTTTCATAGCTCTTCACATGTAATGGCGGAAGCCGTTCAAGAATTATTCCCTGATACGAAATTAGCCATTGGTCCTGCTATTGAGGAAGGTTTTTACTATGATTTTGATACAGAACACACTTTTACCCCCGATGACTTTAAAGCTATCGAGAAAAAGATGAAGGAACTTGTTAAAAAGGATCTTCCTTTTAAGAAAAAAGTTTTAAAAAAAGAAGAAGCAATTAAATTATTTGAGCAAAAGGGAGAAATATATAAACTAGAATTATTACAGGAAATTCCGGATAAAGAAGTAAGTGTATATCAACAGGGTGATTTTATTGATTTATGTCGTGGACCTCATATACCTTCTACAAAGAAAATTAAGGCTTTCAAACTGCTAAGTGTAGCAGGAGCTTATTGGCGTGGGAATGAAAAAAATAAAATGTTGCAGAGAATATATGGAATATCCTTTGATTCCAAGGAAGCCCTGAATCATTATTTGAAAATGTTAGAAGAGGCCAAAAGGAGAGACCATCGTAAAATTGGTAAAGATCTTGATTTATATAGCTTTCATGAGGAAGGAATAGGCTTTCCGTTTTTTCATCCCAAAGGTATGGTTATCCGTAATTTGTTGGAGAAATTTTGGCGTGAAGAACACCAAAAACAAGGATACCATGAGATTAGAACCCCTATAATTTTGAATAAATCACTATGGATTCAATCAGGACACTGGAATCACTATAAAGAGAATATGTATTTTACCAAAATAGATGACCAGGACTTTGCTGTTAAACCAATGAATTGTCCTGGAGGTATTTTAGTATACAAAAATAGGTTGCACAGTTACAAGGAATTTCCCTTAAGAATAGCTGAGCTTGGGTTGGTTCATCGCCATGAATTATCCGGAGTTTTGCATGGTTTATTCCGAGTTCGTTCATTTACTCAAGATGATGCTCATATTTATATGAGACCATCTCAGATTAAAGAGGAGGTTCAAAACCTTATTGACTTTGAAGGTTTTTTCTATCAAACCTTTGGATTTGATTACCATATTGAATTGAGCACCAAACCGGATAATGCCATGGGTTCAGACGATACATGGGAAAAAGCGACAAATAACTTAAAAGAAGCTCTGGATGGGAAAGGATTACCTTATAAAATCAATGAAGGTGATGGTGCTTTCTATGGACCAAAAATTGATTTTCATCTAAAAGATTGCCTGGGGAGAAGCTGGCAATGTGGGACTATCCAGTTAGATTTTCTTATGCCGGAAAAATTTGACCTTTATTATATTAGCCCTCAAGGGGAAAAGAAACGGCCGGTAATGTTACATCGGACAATACTGGGCAGCCTGGAACGTTTTATCGGAATCTTAATAGAACAATTTGCAGGCTCTTTGCCAACCTGGATTGCTCCTGTGCAAGTTCGTTTGTTACCGATAGCCGATAGGCATGTTGTCTATGGTAAAAAAATAGAAAAAATGCTATTGGAGAAAAATATTAGAGTTGAGCTTGATGAAAATAATGAGAAGATTGGTGCAAAAATAAGAAACGCAGAGATGCAAAAAGTACCTTATATGCTAATTTTCGGTGATAAAGAAGTGAATGAGAATTCAGTAGATATAAGAAAACAAGGTAAGGGGGTTTTGGGATCTTCTCCTATTGATCTATTTATCACTAAAATTAGTAAAGAGATTAGCGAAAAAGAATTGCCTTGAATATTTAATGAAGATTTATAGTAATATTCTATAGCAGATCCTACTTCAGGCTAATTATTAATAATACAAACAATGTTGACTAAAAAAAAACAATATGCTATAGTCTTTTAATAGGAATTTTATATAACCATTTAAAACCACCTTTTAAGAAGGAAGTAATGGTTAAATTAAATGTATACTTTAATAGATGGTAAAAATTTAAGGAACAGAATATAAAAGGAGGAATGTGAAATAAAGTCAAAGTCTACATTTCGGGTAAATCGCGAAATCAAAGCCAAGAAAATACGATTAATTAATTTTGATGGTGAACAACTTGGTTTGGTTGATCGAGAAAGAGGATTTGAAGAAGCACAAAAAAATAATCTTGATCTGGTAGAAGTTTCCCCTGAAGCAAATCCCCCTGTTTGCCGTATTATGGATTACGGCAAGTATCGATATACCATGGAAAAAAGAGTAAAACAGGGTAAAAAGAAACAAAAAACAACCAGTTTAAAAGAAATTAAAATGCGACCAAATATTGGCGAACATGACTATCAATTTAAAACTAAGCAAATTCATAAATTTCTACAGGATGGCAATCGTGTTAAAGTTACGGTAATGTTTAGGGGTAGAGAAATGAAATTTGTTGACGCAGGTCGAGAACTTTTAGAAAGAGTGATATCTGAAACAAGCGAAATTTCTAAGGTTGAAAAAAAACCGAAATTAGAAGGAAGGAATATGACTTTAATTCTTATTTCTAATAAAAATACCTGAGAATAGTTGAAATTATCTTTTAACGGAGGATAAGTAGATATGCCGAAAATGAAAACACACCGAGGTGCAGCAAAACGTTTTAAAATAACAGCAACCGGAAAAATCAAGCGTTCTAAAGCTTATAAAAGTCATATATTGACCAAAAAATCACCAAAGAGAAAAAGACAATTAGCCAAGTTGACATTGATCGATAAGAATGATAGCAAACGTATCAAACGACTGTTGCCATATCAATAGAGAAAATATACAACAGCTGATTTATTAAATATATCGAACATTAAAAAAATGAATCAAGATAATGAATGAGGAGAATGTGTCATGCCAAGAGCAAGCAACAATGTTGCCTCGAGAAATAGAAGAAAAAAAATATTGAAATCTGCTAAGGGTTATTGGGGTGGAAAAAGTAAATTACTTCGAACTGCCAAAGATGCAGTCAGGAAATCACTCTCTTATGCTTATCGTGATCGAAAGGTAAGGAAAAGAGATTTTAGAAGACTTTGGATTACCCGTATTGGCATTGCCGCTAGAAGAGAAGGTCTTTCCTATAGTCAATTAATAAAGGGTTTGAAAAGTGCCAATATTCAAATTAACCGAAAGATATTAGCTGAAATGGCTGTTCATCATGATAAAGGTTTTGCTCAACTTTCGCAAATAGCTTTATCAGAAAATAAGTAGTACTTTTTTGTTCCAATTTTTCAATTTTCTAATTTATTTAACCATTAATGGTTAAATAAATTAGTTTTACCATGAAAAAGATTAAAAGAAGCTAAAGGCACACCTCTTTTAGAGACTCTTAAAACTAACCGCTTTACGAGTGCTGTCTTTACTGTAAGGTAAATTAATAACAAATATTAAAAGATAGTAGATAAAGTCAGGTTTTTTGCTAACAACTATTTTTTGTTGGTAACTGAAAGGCTTTTATCCAATTTCCCTTTTAAATTGCCGGCTGAAATTATTAAGTAGGCCTGGACGGTTTCTTTCCGCTATAAAAGAAATGAGTGCGGATTCGGATAAAGACGAATCAAAAAGG
>CAZPII010000166.1:0-4243 GCA_964586485.1 uncultured Atribacterota bacterium
CCTTCGGCTACATAGCCATTACAGTCCAGCAATATTCCTTCTTCAACGCCAGCTTCAATTGCCTCCATTTTAGAAAATAGTGAATTTATATAATTTCCACATATTTTTGCTTTTGCAGAGGTGGTATTAACATGGCTACGTTGCCAGGTGGAAATTTTCGCTCTAATACCTTTAGCCAGGGCTTCTTCTCCCAAATATGCTCCCCACTCCCAGGTAGCAATCATCACCTGTATAGGACAGCTAAAAGGGTTTAGCCCCAATTTATTAAATCCCCGATAAACCAGGGGTCGGATATAGCAGTTATCCAATTTATTAATCATAACTGTTTCTTTGATTGCACTGGCAATTTCTTCTTTTGAATAGGGAATATCCAATCTCAATATTTTTGCGGAATTAAAAAGTCTATCTACATGATCTTTTAACCTAAAAACAGCCGGACCTTGATCTGTTTTATATGCTCGAATACCCTCAAAAACACCACTGCCGTAATGAAGTGCATGGGTCAAAACATGTACCTTAGCATCTTTCCAATCGATAAATTCTCCGTCCATCCATATTTTGTCTGCTTTCATATTTTTTTACCTCCAGAAAATATAATTATTTAAAACTATTTTATTCTACTTTATTCTACTTTATCAATTTCATCTATCTTCCTTTTTTCCATATACCCTCTGATAGATAAAATCTATATTTCGTATAAAATAATTATAGTCAAAACAGGAATCAATTTCATCCTCGGTTAAGTATTTTTTAATTTCCTGTTGCCCTAAAATCAGATCTTTAAAACTTGTATTATTTTTCCACGAATCCATAGCAGCATCTTGAACCAGCTGATACGCCTTTTCTCGCGCTAAGCCTTTCTGGGTAAGTTCCAGCATGACTCTTTGAGAAAACACAAGGCCCTTGGTTAAATCCAAATTCCTTTTCATATTATTTGTGTTTACTTTTAAGTTTTCCAATACGAAGTAAAACTTTTGTAACATATAATCCAGTAATATTGTGCTGTCCGGTAATAATATTCTTTCCACTGAAGAATTTGAAATATCCCTTTCATGCCACAAATTGTTATTCTCCAAGGATGATGTGGCATAACCTCTTAAAACTCTGGACAGTCCGCAAATTCTTTCACACAGGATGGGATTTTTTTTATGAGGCATGGCTGAAGAACCTTTCTGGCCGGGAGCAAATCCCTCTTCTAATTCTAATATTTCAGTCCGTTGAAGACTTCGGATCTCTGTAGCATATTTTTCTAAGGATGATGCAATGATGGCCATGACACTTAAAAAATGAGCGTGACGGTCCCGTTGAATAATCTGGCTGGATATATCTGCCGGGTTTAACCCTAATTTTTTGCAAACAATCTCTTCTATCCGAGGATCAATGTGCGCAAAAGTACCTACCGCTCCCGATATTTTTCCGTAACTTACCTCTTCGGCAGCCTGCCTCATTCTAGTGAGATTCCTGAGCATTTCAGAATACCACAAAGTAAGTTTAAAACCCAAAGTAAGTGGCTCCGCGTGTACACCATGTGTTCGGCCTATCATAAGAGTGTCTTTATGATTATATGCGAGTTCTTTAATTTTTTGAATAACGTTCTCAATATCTTTGATAATAATCCTGGATGCTTCTTTTAAAATCATACTTAAAGAGGTATCCAGGATATCCGAAGAGGTCAATCCCTGATGGAAATAGCCTGAATATTCACCCAGATTCTCCCCAACACTGGTAGTAAAGGCTAATACATCGTGCCTGGTAGTCTTCTCGATTTCATTGATTCTATCAATAGAAAAGGCTGCTTTATTCTTGATTAATTGCAGGACATCTGAATCTAAAAGCCCTAATTCCTTGCGGGCTTCACAGACTGCCAGCTCTACTTCTAACCAGGAATCATATTTTTTCTTTTCTCCCCACATTGATTTCATTGGTTCCAACGAATAACGTTCAATCAATTGTTAATCACCACCCATTATTATATTTTTTTCTACAGTTCAGATATAATTTTTACTAAATTTTTTTGCGGATTATTGTTTGTGATCGCTTCGGTCCTACAGATATGATGGTAGCCTTGCAGTCGGTCAATTCTTCTATCCGATAAATATATTTTTTGGTATTTTCGGGTAATTCCTTAAAATCTTTAATATGACTTATATCCTTTCTCCAGCCGTCAATTTCCTCATATACGGGCTCAATGTATGGTATTAATTCACTATCAGCAGGATAATAGGAGTATAATTGCTGATTCACCTGATATTCTTTGCATATTTTTATTTTATTGAAGGATCCTAAAACATCCAATTTAGTTAAAACAATTTCCTTGATGCCATTAATGCGATTAGCATATTTTACTACCGGGGCATCAAACCAACCACAGCGCCTTGGCCTGCCAGTTGTTGCTCCATATTCATTACCATCTTCCCTGATTCTTTCACCAACCGCATTCCTTAATTCTGTCGGGAAGGGGCCTTCACCTACTCTGGTAGTATAAGCTTTGGTAATTCCTATTACTTTATCAATATAGACGGGACTTATACCACATCCAGTACAGGCACATCCGGCCATAGGGTTAGATGAGGTTACAAAGGGATAGGTACCGTGATCGATATCCAGCATTATCCCTTGTGCCCCTTCAAAAAGTATACTCTTCTTTTTCTTGAGTTGTTCATGGAGGAAAAAAGAACCATCAATAACATATTCTTTTATCTTTTCTCCATATTCATGATAAGATTCCTGGATTTCTTTGATATCTTTGTCGGATAGATTTATTTGGTAATTTTTATATAAATAATCCTTTTTTTGTTCTAATTTGATTTTTAATTTTTCTTCCAGGCTATCAGGATGTATTAAATCACATACCCGAATACCATTACGGGAATACTTGTCTATATAAGCCGGACCAATCCCTCTCTTGGTTGTACCAATTTTATGATCACCTTTCCCCTTTTCTATCATCTCATCAATCATTTTATGATAAGGAAATATTACATGAGCTTTATAATCTACAAATAAACGATTTGCAACACTAACCCCTTTTTCTTCTAATGACTTAATTTCCTCAAATAAAACCTTTGGGTCCAGGACAACTCCATTACCGATTAAACAGGTTTTATTCTCATGTAAGATACCGGAAGGTAATAAATGAAATATAAATTGTTCATCCCCTACTACGACTGTATGCCCGGCATTACATCCACCCTGATAACGGGCAATCACATCATAATATTCGGATAACAAATCTGTTATCTTCCCTTTTCCTTCATCTCCCCATTGAGTTCCAATAATAACAAGTGTTGACATATTTTCGCCATACCTTTCCCTTTTTTAGTATCTAGTATTGAGTTAAAATACAACAAATTGGTTTATTAGTTAATTAGTTCATTGGTTAATATACTGTGTAAAAAGTCAACTTACGAACTCTACAACAAGATACCTTATTATTTATAAAATTATTTTTTCTTATACTTCCCTCTCCCATTGGAAGAAGAGGCTTCACCCCCACTTTCATCCTCCCCCTCAAGGGGGAGGAAATAAAAGAAGATTATTGTTATAATACAAGTTTTTGGTTAAAATAAGCAAAGATAACAAATTATATTAGCTAATTATTTTAAGGGTTTTTCCCAAAAATCTTAAGTATTTTACCGTAAACTGTTAACCAAAAAATGTCTTTATCTCTTGCCTCTATTTTTGTATCTGAATTATATATTTTATTATTATATTTAGTTGCAAATTAAATTTTCCTATTTTGTATTTATTCCTTAACTCGAACTCGCAACTTTATTTTGACCGGCAGACCGTATTTTTTTCTTACCTTGCATTTCTTCAATTAATTATTGTTTTTGCATTTTGGACTCGATGCTCGATACACGATACTAGATACTGATTTTAATCATGCAACTTGCATCTTGCCATCTAGTTTTTTCTTCACGATATACGGTATACGGTATACGATATACTTTTTTATTCCCACTCAATCGTTGCCGGTGGTTTCGAACTGATATCATAAAGTACCCGATTAATCCCTTTTACCTGATTAATTAAGAGATTAGAAATTCTGGAAAGAAAAGCGTGTGGTAATCTCGCCCAATCCGCTGTCATACCGTCATAGCTGGTAACAATTCTTAATACCAAACTATAATCATAAGTCCTCAAATCACCCATTACGCCTACAGATTTAATCGGTAGAAGGACACCAAAATACTGCCAGAGACTTTTGTTCAAGCCTTCTTTGATTATTTCCCTGCGGATA
>CAZPII010000167.1:0-4231 GCA_964586485.1 uncultured Atribacterota bacterium
ACTATTGACCTGGCTTTTCGGGAATCAGATGGATGGGTTATAGTTGATTATAAAACAGACTGTCCGAAAAACAAAGCAGATTATTTTAGATTGGAGCAAATTTATCAAAATCAGATTAATAGATATGCTGATATCTGGCAGAATATCAGTAAGGAAACGGTAAAAGAGAAGGTTATTTATTTTATTTCCAGATTATCAGGAGAAAATTCTCCTGATAATCTGGGTAAGGGTTAATTTTACTTACAAATAAAAATATTAACATCCGGAGGATGCATAGCCATCCGGATATACCTGAAATCCTTTGTTTAAAAAGAAATTCTTATAATCCACTGTGAAAGCCTCTATTTTATCAGCTAATCTTTGATCAATAAGAAATTCTAAATCATTGGTACTGAAATTTATATCATTATTATTTTGCTCATCCAGAGCAATTCCAAATCTTGGTCCGCCTCATCCAATACCTGATAACAGGATTCGCACCTTCTTTTGGGTTTGATCGCTTTTTCGGATCATTTCTTTCAGCTGCTTGGAAGCTGTATCAGTTACATTAATTTTCATATTTAACTACTCCTTAAAATTATCAATTTTGAATTATACTCTCTAAGTTAAAGCTATTTAGTCTATCATCATACCACGAAAAAAAGTAATGTCAACCAATTTTTTGTGAAAAAACGATACAGCACAGGCAATTTGGAATTTTGACATAAAATGATATAATTGCTTATATATGATACATTGTTCATATATTACAACTTCAGAGTTTTGAGCTAAACAAACCGGATTATAGAGGAGAGGAGGTGAAAAAAATGAAAAAAGGAATAGCAATTTTAATATTATTTCTTATGATATCAGTATTTGCCAGCGGATGTATGTTGCCAATCTTTGGGAATGAACCACCGATAATTCAATCTTCTCCTCCTCAAAACGCTAAATTAGGAGATACCTATAGTTATCAGGTGGAAGCTATTGACGATAATGATGCTGATTTAACCTATAGCTTGCTACTTGCCCCGGAAGGTATGACCATTAATTCTTCAACAGGGTTGATTACCTGGACGCCGACAGAGGATCAATTAGGGGAGAATGATGTTAGCATTAAAGTAAGTGACGGGTGGTATGGTATTACCCAGGATTTCTCGATTGATGTCAGTATAGTTAAATTGAGCTCTATCAGTGTTCTTCCTGAAACTATGTCGCTTGATACAGGAAACAATAAATCAATTACTTCGGTGACTGCCTATTATGATGACGGTTCCAATACATCAATTGCCAAGGCAGACTGCAGTTTCGAGTCCAGTGATACCAATACAGCCATTGTTAATAATTATGGTCAGGTAACTGGCAAGACTGCGGGAAATGTAACTATTACAGTAAGTTATACTGAAGATGAAATAACAAAAGAGGATACCGTTTCTGTAACGGTTACAACACCTAGTAACCCCGGATGAGGATAAAAACTATAAAATCTGATAGGTTATCAGGTTTACAAAATAATGATATAATAAGATTGGGAGTGGATAGGTTCTGGTGGATCTCGCGGACTTCAAATCCGTTGACGGTAATTAATCATTGCCGTGGTGGGTTCGATTCCCACCCCTCTCGCCAATGATGCCCATAAAAGGCAGTATAAAAGCCGAAATGGGCATTTTAAATAAGAAGGAGATTAAAAAGATTAGTTTGGACAGGCATAAGATTAAACCAGAAACAAACCTGCATAGGCAGTTAGCTCAAATACCCAGCGTAGAAGAGGTCTTACAACAGGAACAGCTTCAACTATTAATTCATAAGTATTCCCAAAAAATGGTTACACCGCTGGTAAGGGTTATTCTGGAAGAAGAAAGAAAAAAGATTACCCGGGGCTCTACACCCGCTTCTTTAACGGAAATTATCCCAAAATGTATTTTTTTTATTGAGAAAGAATATCAGTCTTTCATTCGCCCGGTTATTAACGGAACAGGGGTTATTCTACATACTAACCAGGGCAGGGCGGCATTGGGAAGCAACTTAATAAATGAATCACTCACTTCAATAAAAGGTTTCAGTAATCTGGAATACGACCTTTCTCAGGGAAATCGGGGGAAAAGGGGTGATTTTGTGGAAAGGATGCTGGCAGTTTTCAGTCAATCCGAACGGGCAATTATCCTCAACAATAATGCTGCTGCTGTTTTTATCATCCTGAAAACATTAGCACAGGGAAAAGAAGTGCTAATTTCTCGTGGAGAACTGGTACAAATCGGTGGCGGATTTCGCATTCCTGATATATTGAGAGAAAGCGGTGCCATCTTAAGAGAAGTAGGGACGACTAACCAGACCAATCTAAAAGATTACCGGGAGGCAATTAATGAGAATACTGCTTTACTGTTAAAAGTGCACCAGAGCAATTTTTCCCAGGAGGGTTTTACCCATTCGGTAAGTGCCGGACAACTGAAAGTATTGGGGAAAAAATATGAGATCCCGGTTGTTGTCGACCTGGGTAGCGGTACTTTTCTGCCAACCGAACAATTTGGGTTAATGCACGAACCGATGGTGCAGGAAATGGCAAAAAAGGGTGCTGATATTATTTGTTTTAGTGCTGATAAATTACTGGGAGGTCCGCAGGGGGGTATTATTTGCGGCAAAGAAAAATATCTCAATATAATTCGAAAGGATCCTATGTACAGGACTTTTCGGGTTGGAAAAATGACTTTAACTGTTCTTCAATCTACCCTGCTTTCCTACTTACAGGGGAGAGCTTTACAGGATCTGCCGGTATGGCAGATGATTTCTATGCCCTATCATAAGATAAGACGCCGTTGTAATAAATTAACCCGGAGTTTAAAACAAAAAGGATTTTCTGTTACCTGTCATGACGGCAGGTCATTAGTGGGTGGCGGTTCATTGCCTGGTAAAACCTTGCCCACTAGACTTTTGTTTATTGAATCAAAAGGAAATATAGAGGAACCGGAGAGAAGATTGCGATTATCTAATCCGGCTGTTTTGGGTAGGATCAAAGACGGCTATCTGGTTTTAGATCCCAGGACAATTGAACCACAATATGATAAAAAGTTAGTAGATTTACTCTATCAGGCTTTTAAAGAGAAAGGCGAGGTAAGTTAATCCTATTATGGTGATTTTTGGTACTGCCGGTCATATTGATCATGGTAAAACAGCTCTGATTCACTCGCTAACTGGAATTGATGCAGATCGCTTGCCGGAGGAAAAGAAGCGGGGAATGACCATCGACCTGGGGTTTGCCTGGCTGGAAAATTCTTCAGGTGAAAAAATAGGAATTATAGATGTTCCGGGACATGAGAATTTTATCAGAAATATGATTATCGGAATGACCTCTGTGGATGCCTTTATCCTGGTTGTAGATGCAAAAGAAGGATGGAAACCCCAGACTGAAGAGCATTTTCAGATTATCAAGCTTTTGAATATCCGTTATGGGATAATTGTAATTACCAAAACTGATCTGACCTCCCGGGATCAACTCAGAAAGGTACGGCAGGATGTTCAAGAAAAAATTTCCCTTCTTCCCAACTATAAAATATCAGTCACTTATTCTAGTATCAAAGATAATCAGACAATTTGTCTGATAAGAGAACAAATTAATAAAATAAGCTCTATAACTCCACAGAAAAAGAATATCGGAAAACCGAGATTGTTTATTGACCGGGTTTTTGATATTAAAGGAAGCGGAACAGTGATAACCGGGACACTGATAAACGGAAATGTCTATCAAGATCAATACCTTAATATTTTTCCTTTAAGTAAAAAAGTTCGCTTGAGGCAATTACAAAGTTACGGTTCTCAGGTAGGGGAAGCGAAAAATGGCAGTCGCGTTGCTCTCAATCTTGCCGGGGTAAAAAAAGATGAATTACATAGAGGTGATTTGCTTTACGGAAATCAAAAATACCAATCCGGAAAGTTAATTGATGTTCGGGTAATTCTTCCTTTCCAAAAAAATCCTTATATTCTGAAAAATGGAAGCGAATTAGATTTTATTTGTCATACCAAGGTCTTAAAGGGTAGAATTGTTTTTAGAAAAAAGGAGTTAAAATCGGGGGAACAATCTTATGCCCAGATTCGTTTTGCGGAACCCCTTTGTCTGATTGCCGGAGATTACTTTATTATCCGTCTTCCGGGTATAAATGAAACGATAGGAGGGGGAAAGGTATTAGATCCTCTGGCTGCAAAACATAGTTTTACTAAACCTCAGTGGCATGATTGGCTGGAAAAAAGAAAAGATATA
>CAZPII010000168.1:0-4209 GCA_964586485.1 uncultured Atribacterota bacterium
AGAAAGAAGAAAAGAAGAATTTAATGCCTATAATGGGAAGATAAAGGTTTTTGCTGACAGGATTGATCCCCGTATAAATAGAGGTATTGTGCTATCCAGCTCCAAGCTGGAAAGAATTGCCTATTGCCCTTATCTATATTTCTTAACTGATATACTGAAGATAAAACCTCCGGAAGAAATGCCCTATGAGCCGGTTCAATGGATGAATCCTCTGGAGAGAGGGTTGCTTCTTCATCAGATTTATGAAAAATTTTACAGGACACTAATGAAAAAATCTGATGGGAATTTTGAACCCCCCTCTTTTCTCGGGCATTGGAGTATTCTGGAGGAAATTGTTATTGATAGTCTGGAAGAGATGAAAAAACGCCTGGCGCCACCAGGTGAGTTAATTTATGAAGCTGAAAAAAGAGAAATACTGGAATCCTGTCAAATATTTTTAACCGCCGAGGAGGAAAACTATAAGGGGGAAATACCCGAATTCTTTGAACTGGCTTTTGGAACCAGGGATAATCGACATGAGGTATTGGGAAAAGTCAAATCAGTGGAATTAGCCCTACCCCAGGGAGATAAAATTAGCTGTCAGGGGAAAATTGATCGCATAGATAGATTACCGGATAATACTTTTAGAATAATTGATTATAAAACCGGAAATTCTGCAGACTATAGAGAGGGGAAACCCTTTCGGTATGGCCAACAGATTCAACATGCCCTCTATGCTCTTGCCCTGGAGAAAATATTATCGAAGAAAAAAAACTATTCCCAGCGGAGAGTAAGCCTTTCCGGTTATTATTTTCCAACCATTCAAGGTCAAGGGCGCCTGGTTTTGTATGACCGGAGAAACAGGGAACAAGTTCTGAGTATAATAGAAATATTGTTAAATATCATCAAACAGGGAAATTTTGCCATGGTACAAAAACCCGATAGTTTTATATGTCAGGATTATCAGGATATCATGGAACAGAATGAAGTTATTTATCTTGAAGGGGATAAGGGCAAAAAATATCAGGACGAATCTGCTCTGGATGGTCTGAGGAGGTTGCGAAATTTTGAATAAAAAATTTCGAGAAAATTTAGTTGACATCGAAGCCCGGAAGCGAATTGTGACTGACTTACAGAATAATTTCCTGGTTGAAGCAAGTGCAGGATCGGGGAAAACATCCAGCCTGGTAAAGCGGATGGTTGCTCTCATCAAATCCGGGAGGTATTCGGTTAACCAAATTGCCGCTATTACCTTTACCCGTAAGGCTGCTATTGAATTAAAAGAGCGATTTCAGCAGGAAATTGAAGAAGCTCTCTCACATACACGAGATATATCGGAAAGAAATTTACTGCAACAAGCACTTTCCAATATAGAGCAATGTTATCTGGGAACTATTCATTCTTTTTGCGCTCGTATTTTAAGAGAGCGCCCCATTGAAGCGGGGCTGGATCCGGGGTTTAAGGAAATGGATGAAGTTGACAATATTCTCTTTATGGAGCAGGCCTGGGAGCAGTATTTAAATAATTTAAAGATTAAAGATTCTCAGGTATTAAAAAATTTAGAACAATTAGGCATTCAAATTCGGGATCTCAAGGAATGTTACCGGCAGGTTTGCCAATATCCGGAGATACTGGTGGTTCATAAAAAAGTATCTTACCCTGACCTTAATCAGGCGACCAAACGGCTCATTTCTTTCTGTGAAGAAGCTGTAAAATATATACCCGCTAAGGAACCAACACAGGGATATGATCAGCTTCAGAAGGCAATTCTACTGGTAGAAAGATTAAAAAATTATCAACCTTATATGGAAAAAGATTTTCATAAAATAACCTTATTGGAATTATTTGCCAAAGATTTCAAGAGCTCCCATCAAATAACTCTTAATCGTTGGCAGTCAATAGATAAAATAAAAGAAATCAGAGATACAGTGCTCCCGAAGTTGAAAGAGAAATATATTGATCCTGTTATTGAAAGGTGGCGAGAATATTGTCATGATGATATTCTTCGCTTTATAAAGCCAGCAGTGGATTTCTACCATACTTTTCGCGAGAGGCGTTCCATGCTTAACTTTCAGGATTTACTCTTAAAAACTACTTATCTTTTGCGTGAGAACCCTGATATTCGTCATTATTTTCAACAGAAATACCGTTCTCTGCTGGTGGATGAATTTCAGGATACCGATCCTATCCAGGCAGAAATTATTTTTTATCTTGCTGGCAAAGATTTAGAGGAAAAAGATTGGAAAAAATTGGTTGCCCGTCCCGGATCTTTGTTTATAGTAGGTGACCCGCAACAATCAATCTATCATTTCCGCAGGGCAGATATAGCAGTTTATAAACAGGTCAAATCAATGGTACAAAAGAGCAATGGCAATATTATCAGACTTAATGCCAATTTTCGTTCATTCCATTCAATAGGGGAATATCTTAATCCTCTTTTTGGTGATTTATTTTCTGCCCAGCAGGGAGAATTTCAGGCGGAATATTCTCCCATGCAAACAGTTCGGGAAGATAAAGAGGGTTATCTTTCGGGGATTCGGCAGATTTCGATTTTTAAGGAAAAGGACAAGACAAAAACTATAGAGAAGGATGCCCGGGCAATTGCCGGACTAATAAGAGATTGGATAGACAGAAAGGCCAGGATTGTTCGAAGAGAAGAAGAGGGTGTCTCTCCTGAAGTAAATTATACTGATTTTATGATTTTATTACGCTATAAAAAAGGCATGGATACTTATGCCAGCATTTTTGCTGAATATGGAATTCCGGTTTCGGTTTCCGGATATGCTTCTATTAATCAATCCGGGAATATCCGTGAATTGCTAAAATTATTACGTTTATTAAAAGATGTTGAAAACCAGGTGTTAACTGTGGCTGTATTGCGGGGAATATTTTTTGGTTTTTCTGATCAGGAACTTTATCAGTTTAAAGAAGCAGGAGGCAGCTTTGATTTATTATCTGACATTCCGGAAAACCTGGAAAATAATTTAAGAGAGAAATTCAGGAAGGCTTTTAGAAATTTGAGAGATTATTATAAATGGAGTTCAGAACTGTTACCGGTAAATGCCCTGGAAAAAATAATGGTCCAATCTGGAATTCAGCCCTATACCTGTGGAGAAATAAGTGAAAACGAAAAGGGAAATGAACTTTATTTTATACTGGAACATTTACGAAAATTAGAGATGAATGATTTTTACACCTATACCGGGATGGTAGAAGCCCTGGAGAAATTATGGGAATCCGGTATTGAAGAAGAGTACGATATGGTAGCTGAAGAAAATACAGTGCGTATTATGAATCTCCATAAAGCCAAAGGTTTAGAGTCACCCATAGTATTCCTGGCCATTCCCTATAATGCTAATAATCAGGAGCCTGCCTATCACATTGAACGTCAAACTGAAATACCCAGGGGTCACTTTCTGGTTAAAAAAGCTCATTATTACGGCAAGGGCAAAATTATTGCCCAACCCGGAAGTTGGAAGGAATATTGCCAGACGGAGACTGCTTATCTGCAGGCAGAGGAAACCAGACTTTTGTATGTAGCTGCTACCAGAGCGAAAAACCTGTTAGTAATTAGCAGTTTTAGCAATACTAAAAGTAACAAGGCGAACCCATGGAAAGCTTTATTGAGAGATGTTAACCCGGATATGGTTCTGGAGATTCCCGAAATGAAAAGTTTTAAGAAAAAAATAAAAAGAGAAAACTATCCGGAGAAAGAATTTGCCAAAAAAAAGAAAGAGATTAATGACCGGAATAAACAGGCTATGAAAGCACATTTTTTTGAGAAGAAACCATCAGATATAGATAGAAAAAGTTCTTTCAAAGATAAACTTAAATTTATTTCTACAATAGATAAAGGTGGTATAATTTGGGGTAATGCAGTACATCAGACACTAGAATATCTGGTAAACAAACAGCCTGAAGAAAAATTATTTTCCTCAACTTTTGCTTATTTTTTGGAAAAGAACAACCTTCCCCTTTACAGGAAAGAGGAATTGATTCAGCTTGTGCAGAGATTTAAAAGAAGTGAATTATTTTCACGTATAATAAAAGCCGAAGAAAAACTGACTGAGGTACCTTTTAATTTGAAAATAATCTCAACAGATCCGCTATATAAGAAATTGACCTCCAAAGAAGAAAAGAAAGAAATAGAATCAATACCCATTGTTATGACCGGAACTATTGACCTGGCTTTTCGGGAATCAGATGGATGGGTTATAGTTGATTATAAAA
>CAZPII010000169.1:0-4202 GCA_964586485.1 uncultured Atribacterota bacterium
ACTTTTTCAACATAAAAAACCTCCTTGTTTTTTATTAACAGAAATTTTAATTTTTAAAGTTTAAATTATATTGGATTAAGGAAAAACCAACACCCCCTTCCTCAGGTAATAAAATTACAGAACCAGGGAATAGTTTCTGGATTTTTAGATAATATGCAAATAATAATTAGACTTACCTTACATTATTATAAATTGCAACAGTACTTAAATACAAGTAAAATTATTTTTAATAAATTATCATATTATTAATTTTACCATTTTTTAAAAATTTTTCCATTCATCCTTTATCTAAGTAACCTTGTCCTTCATTTTATTATAATAATATCATACTTGTTATATAGTTATAATGAGGATTTTATTCTCATACCTGTTAAAATATGTTAGTATATAGTTAGGAATTAATCTAAGATTAAGATTAACTATTTATATAAATCCTTAACTATACAGAAGGAGATAAACCTATGTCACGAATTATTATTGTTTCTAATCGCCTTCCAGTAACAGTAAAAAAGATAAAAGACAAGCTCTCTTATCAACAGAGTGTAGGCGGACTGGCAACCGGTATGTCATCCTTTCAAAAAAATTACCAATGTCTCTGGGTTGGATGGCCAGGATTAGCACGGGAACAAATAAACAGCGAAGAAAAAGATATCTTACTAAAAAAAATGGACCAAATGGGAAACTACCCGGTTTTTCTTTCTCAATCTCATATAGAGGATTATTATAACGGTTTTTGCAACAAGACTATCTGGTCTCTTTTTCATTGTTTTAATCAATTTACTGTCTATGATAATAATTTATGGGATGCTTATAAACGGGTTAATCAGATCTTTTGTCAAACAATCCTCGATATCGTGCAACCAGATGACATTCTGTGGATTCATGATTACCATCTCATGTTATTACCAAATTTATTAAGAAAAAGAATACCTGATTTAAGCATCGGTTTCTTCTTGCATATCCCCTTTCCCCCCACTGAAATTTTCCGGCTACTTCCCTGGCGCCGAGAAATACTGGAAGGATTAATGGGAGCCGATTTGATTGGTTTCCATACTTATGACTATGTTCGAAATTATCTCGATTCAATCTTGCGTTTACGGGGATACGAAAGCAGTCTGGGATATGTTAATTATCAAAATCGTGTAATTAAAGTAGATTCCTTTCCGATGGGAATTGACTTTGAGCGTTTTTTTCATTCCTCAGATCAGCAACAGACGAAAAAAGAAATCCAAAAAATGAAGAAGAAAGTACTTCAAAATAAAGTTATAATTTCTGTTGATCGGTTAGACTACACCAAGGGAATCCTGGAGCGATTAAAAGCCTTCTCTACTTTCCTGGAGGATAACCCCGAATACTGGGAAAAAGTAACCATGATTTTAGTGGCGGTCCCTTCCAGAACAGGTGTTCCACAATATCAGCTATTAAAACAACAGGTTGATGAAATGATTGGTCACATTAACGGGGAATTTGGTAAATTAGGTTGGTCGCCCATCTGGTATCTGTATCGCTCATTACCTTTCCATGAATTAACTGCTTTGTATTATATTGCAGATATTGCCCTGATTACTCCAATAAAAGATGGAATGAATTTAATAGCTAAAGAATATATCGCTACCAAAAAAGATGCAAGGGGCGTGTTAATTCTCAGTGAAATGGCCGGGGCCGGCAATGAATTAGGTGAAGCTCTTATTGTTAATCCTAATAACCGTACACAAATTTCCTGGGCTTTGAAATACGCCCTTAATATGGATGAAAAGGAACAACAAAAAAGAAACTTAAACATGCAAAAACGTCTGAAAGAGTATGATGTAAAAAAATGGGCAGAAGATTTTAAAGAAAACCTGATTAAAGTAAAAAATGTCCAAAAAAATCTATCTGCCAGATTCTTGTCTCCTAAAAGCCGGCTAAAAATTATGAAAAAATACAAAGAAAGCAATCAGAGGCTCTTTTTAATAGACTATGATGGGACCCTTGTTCCACATCACTTTAAATTTAAACAATCCAAACCTTCTCAAGATGTTATCAATACTATCAAATTACTTAACCAGGACCCTAAAAACAAAGTAGTTATAGTTAGTGGAAGGGGGAAAAATATTTTAGAAGAATGGTTTAAGAATGTAAAGATTGACTTAATCGCCGAACATGGTGCCTGGCTAAGGAAGAATTCAGATGAATGGCAAACTATTGAACCATTGAGAAAAGAATGGAAAGATCAGATCAGACCTATTTTAGAATTGTATACCAACCGTACTCCTGGTTCTTTTGTTCAGGAAAAAGAATATTCACTTGTCTGGCATTATGTTAATACAGATCCGACCTTCGGACGCACCCGTGCCATGGAACTAATGGATTCTCTAACTTATTTTACCTCCAATTTAAATCTAGAGGTAAATCATGGAGAAAAAGTAATTGAAATTAAGGCAACCGGAATAAATAAAGGCATAACTGCCTATCAATGGATTTCTGAAAAAAATTGGGATTTTATCCTGGCTGTTGGTGACGATTGGTCAGATGAAGCCACTTTTTCACATCTACCAGATTCGGCCTATTCAATCAAAGTAGGCCCAGGAATTTCTGAATCAAAATACAATATTCATTCTTCCACAGAAGTTAGAGCTCTTTTAAAAGAGCTTGCTAAAAAATCAAAAATAAATAGTTAATTCTGTTTATGTTTAACTATTTTAGTTTAGGCTTCAGCTAAACAATAGCCCACTATCATAGTTTAACTTTTCATGGTTAGATAAAAGAGAAAGAGATTATTTGGTTATTTTTCAGCAGACCTCTTTCTCTTTTATCTAACTTTTATTTAAAAATATACCTCTGCTCTAAAATATATTATTAAAATTAGTAATTTTTAGAATATTTTGTTTCTCTTCTTTAACTATGCTAAGTCAATTTCATCACACAGGTATACATCCTGAATAGCATGAAATATTTTAATACCTTCATTTATGGGCTTTTGGAAGGTCTTTCTACCCGAAATAACACCCAATCCACCGGCTCTTTTATTGATAACCGCAGTCTTAACAGCCTGCTGCAGGTCATTATCCCCAGATGGTCCACCAGAATTAATCAAACCAATTCTGCCCATATAGCAATTAGCTACCTGGTAACGAGTTAGATCAATCGGGTGATTAGTGGTTAACTGTTCATATACCAATGAACTGGTTTTTCCAAAGCCAATAGCCTGATAACCGCCATTATTAGTAGGCTGTTTTTGCTTAATTAGATCTGCTTCTATAGTTACTCCCAGATGGTTCGCCTGGCCTGTTAAGTCGGCTGAAGCATGATAGTCTACACCATTTTTTTTGAATGCACTGTTTCTAAGATAGCACCATAAAACAGTAAACATACCTAGTTGATGAGCCTGCAGAAAAGCCAGGGAAGCTTCTTCAATTTGTCGTCTGGATTCTTCTGAACCAAAGTAGATAGTTGCACCGACCCCTCTGGCACCCATTTCATAGGCTTGTTCAACTGTTGAAAACATTCTCTGATCATAGCTATTGGGATAGGACAATAATTCATTATGGTTCAACTTCACTATAAAAGGAATTTGATCGGCATATTTTCTGCAAACCATACCTAAAACACCCACAGTGGATGTAACTGCATTGCAGCCTCCTTCAATGGCTAATTTGACAATATTTTCCGGGTCAAAGTAAATAGGATTAGGTGCAAAAGAAGCTCCCGCAGAATGCTCAATTCCCTGATCAACCGGTAATATAGAAAGATAACCAGTCCCCTTTAGTCTTCCATGATTAAAAAGTGTTTCTAAATTCTGCCTTACCTGAGAAGAGCGATCAGATATTCCGAAAATACGTTCTACAAAATCTCCTCCTGGTAAATGTATTTGCTCCTTAGAAATTGTTTTACAGTGATGACCTAACAGGTAATCAGAATCTTCTCCTAATATTTTTTTTATTTCATTAAAATTCATTTTCTGTCCTCCTTTGAATAAATTCCTGAAAAATATTTTCTTTATCTTAGATAAATATTTTTCAACTCGTGATATTATTGATTATATAACAAAATTGATCTGAACAAAAATTTAAAAAATTAATTATTGTTCAAGTTTTCAAACATATTTATCAACTGTGTAATATTGGTAATCTCCACAAGTTGCCAGTAACCATTCATATTCCTCATTTTAACTTCAACTAAAAAATTAGTTCTCTTGGCCTGATCATAATAGGTTAGTCCAA
>CAZPII010000170.1:0-4189 GCA_964586485.1 uncultured Atribacterota bacterium
AGACTGTTATCAGACAGGACTCTGGAGAGCTTTTGGCTAGAAAAGCACCGAAGAGGCAATTCCCCAGGCCTTAGGAAGGTCTATAAGGTTTTGCTAAAAAGTGTGATTCCTAATCCCTCCGGAAAAATCTTTCAGGTCAAAAAGACAGAGTAGGATATCTTATCTTACTCTGTCTTTTTTTATTGCCTTTTCAGAAAGGAGGAGATAGAAAGAAATATAGTCAAAATGCTGACAATGTTTTTTAATTCATGTATTTCTTATATTTTATTTTTTGTTTTATTTAACCATTACCACCTTCTAAGAAGCTGGTCATGGTTGAATAAAAGGTTTTACCATAAAAATATCAAGATAAGCCCTATGATCATTTTTCACCTGAAATCCAAAGGGTGACATTGCTTTGAAGTATTCAGTTAAAATATAAGAAAAAGTATAACCAAAGTAAACATGGAAAAATTAACCCCTTTTAGGGGTTCTTAAAGCCACCCGCTTTGCGGGTGCGGTATTTACTTGTTATTTTAAAATCCATTAATAAGGAGAGTGAAATGAAATTAAGCAAAAATATTTACTTGGTTGTCACAATTTTATTGTTGGTATGTATTCTGGTTGGTTGCAGTCTTATTCCTTCAACAACACAACCAAAGGGAGCAATCTCAGGTCAGGTATTGGTTCCTCCTAATACTGAAAAGATTTCCAAAGATATTACCGGCTGGATTCCGGTAGCCGGTGCTACAGTTACCATCACTGATGCTGAAGGAGTTACCCATACTGTAACAACTGACGAAAATGGTTATTATAGCTTTGAGGATATAGCAGTTAATCCCAATACAGTTGTTACAGCCACTGCAACAATTGATGGTAACAATGTAATATTAAAAAGTGTAATATTCCTGGAAGTCACAGAAGACCAGGACTATGATGCCGGGGAGATGATTCCTGAATCAACTGCCTTAGCCCTGGTAGTAGAAGGGCTCATTGCCAGTGGTGAGAATCAGTCAGATATTGATCTGGAAGATATAACTTCAAGTAATAATTTCTCCAATTTATCAGAACAAGTTACTACTGTATTGGAGGCAGGAGGAGATGTTACGGTAGATGCTGATATTGTTGATACAGTGAATGATATTGTTAACCCACCTCCTCCAACATCATCAACACCATCACCTTCAACAGGCTCACCATCTACTCCTGCAACCCAGATTACCGGTATTGATATTGATGGAAATGCTGTTTTTGCTGAAACATTAACAGCAACACCAGTACCGGCAGAAGCAACTGCAACCTATCAGTGGCAAAGATCTGATACAGAAGATGGTACTTATGTCGATATTATCGGTGCAACATTCGAGACTTATACACTTACAGTTGATGATATACAAAAGTGGCTACAAATTGTGGCAACCGGAGCTGGTGATTATGCCGGTACAGTAACAAGTGATTCTGTAGGTCCTGTAACAAAAGCGGAAGGTCCTGCAGCACCCTCAGCACCAACTGTATTTGAGGTAAAAGACACAGAAATACAATTGGAATGGAGAAATGATGTTGAAAATAGAATGGATGAGGGTAACTGGACTAACTGGTTTAACTTTTATGACTTGACACCAGATACTTCTTATACTATTTATGCAAGATATATGGAGACAGATACTCATCTGGCTTCCGAAGCCAGCGAGGGTACAGTTATTAAGACAAAGAAATCCTTGGGCAGTATTGGAGCCATTACCGGAGCTGTTAATGTAGGTCAGGTACTTACTGCCGGAGAATTAACTCCCTCAGGAGCAACTGCAGATTACCAGTGGCAAGTATGTACCACAGTAGACGGGACATTTGAAGATATTTCTGGTGCAAACTCAGAGACTTATACGCTTACTGCCAGTGAATATGAAAAATACATTAAAGTTGTGGCAACGGGAACAGGGGATTATTATGGTACACCCAGTGCAGTAACTGGACCGGTAGAGGTAGGTGTAATTACTTTATATGGAATACTTGGAGTGACGAAACCGGTAACATGGGCTACACCAGTCACAACAATTACAGAGACAGCTCAATATACTGGAACAGTAAGCTGGAGTCCCGGCCATAATCCCTTTCAGGGAGAAACAGTTTACACAGCAACAATTACTCTTACACCAAAGACAGGCTATACCTTAACCGGTGTAGCTGCAGATTTCTTTGAAGTAGCAGGTGCAACCAATGCTACTAATTCTGCAAACTCGGATGAGGTGACAGCTGAATTTTCGAAAACAGTTTATGCACTTGGAGATACCGGCCCAGCGGGAGGACTCATTTTCTATGTTAAAGAAGGGGGTTACTCTGATGGATGGAAATACCTGGAAGTTGCGCCTGCATCAAGTGAATGGGCGCTTAAAAAGTGGGGTTCATATGGAACGCTGATCGACGCTACTGATACTGCTATTGGCACAGGGCAGGCAAATACAATAGCTATTGTAAATTGGCTGGATGACAATACCGATGATACCAACGGAGATGTTACTGAAAAAGCTGACCGTGCAGCATATTTATGTAATACTCTGGACGAAGGTGGTTATAGTGACTGGTTTTTACCCTCCAAAGATGAGCTTTGGGAGATATTAAGTCAGGATTACCTTAGAGATCCGGCAGGTTTTAGTTATATTGACAATTATTGGACTTCATCTGAATCCAGTATAATAGCCGCATGGGTTGTTGGGAACACTGTTTCAGGCAGTACTGGTTGGTGGGCAGCAGAACATATTAAAACAAGTCCCTACAGTGTTCGAGCTGTTCGTTCATTTTAAAAATATTTAAATAATTTAACTATAAAACAAGAGCAGGGGGGTTAAAAATACCCTTGCTCTTGTTTAGAAGAAAAATAAAGGGAATTTCCTACATTATAAATCGAGGCATTAATCAACAAAACACCTTTTCCGCATATGATGATTATGAAAGATTTCTCAATACCCTTATGTCAGATACTATGGCAGGGTCTTTTGTCAACTTTTTTCTAAACATCCAAGGATGGAATGGGGGGCTACTGAAATTTAAGTTTTTACCTCCCCTCATAAATTAATTTTTTTACCCTGTAATTGTTTTTAATTTTATTAAGGTAAACTTAAAAAGACAATGTCTTTATATTTGGCATTAGCCAAGGTTTTCGAATCCAACAGGGGGGGGTTAGGGGCTCCTCATAATCCCAGAACTTCAACATCTTTCTGAAAGTCTTTACTTATTATTAATTATAATTTAATCTTGTCTTAATTGGTGTAATTAGATAAAATAATCAAAAGTATATTAATAGGAGGTATATGTAAATGAAAGAGATAAAAAGGTATTTTTTTGTTATTTTAGTGTTTTCTCTATTATTATTTATGGGATGTTCCACAACAATTCCAACTAATCAAATTCCTACCATTGACTCTATCCCTTTAACCGTTGCACTCCTGGGCGAGCCATATAGTTATGAAGTTGAAGCTACTGATGCTGACGGAGATGATTTAATCTATTCTTTAACTGTGAGTCCAACTGGAATGACTATTGACCCAGACACCGGAGAAATTACCTGGACACCGACCATAGAAGGAGATTACAATGTTAGCCTAAAAGTGAGTGACGAAGATTCATTTGATACCCAAAGTTTTACTCTCACTGTTTCAGGAAATATAACAGATATATTACCTTCTCCTCCCAAAAATGTTAATGCCTCCGATACCTATATAGGTGAAGTCCAGATTACCTGGGATTCAGTCAGTAATGCTACCCATTACCAGGTCTATAGGGCCGATTCCCTTATAGGCCAGAAGATTCCCATCTCTATTTGGCAAACCGGAACGACCCATGATGATACTACTGCTGAACCTGGGATTACCTACTGGTACTGGGTAAGAGCAGGATTTACCACCAGCAGTACGGATTATATAAGCGAGTACAGTGATTATGATACAGGAGTATCCGTAGGACTGTCGATTGCTTTATCTACTCCCACCAATGTTAACGCCTCCGATGGTTTGATTGCCAAGGTGAAAATTACCTGGGATGCGGTAAGCGAAGCAACCCATTATCGAATTTATCGGGCTGATAATATTTTTTCAAAGAAGATTCCTGTTTCTGATTGGCAGAACACAACTTCCTTTGATGACACCAGTGTATCACCAGGAACCCCCTACTTGTACTGGGTAAAAGCAGCTACCAGCAGTAGTGGAGATAATGAAAG
>CAZPII010000171.1:0-4181 GCA_964586485.1 uncultured Atribacterota bacterium
GATTCGAATTTTCCTCTGCTAATTCTATCAACTGGGGCCGTCTCTTCCCACAAAATGTCTATTATTTTTATGCTTACCTTTCTCTTGTAAAGAAAAATCAAATTCAGCTAAATGAAAAAATTAATTTTGCAGTCCCAACAGGAAACTTTGGCAATATTCTGGCTGCCTGGTATGCCTCTCAGATGGGTCTGCCAATAGAAAAACTAATATGTGCTTCTAACACCAATAATGTATTAACGGATTTCTTTCATCATGGAACCTATGACCGTAACCGACATCTGGTTCCTACTATTAGCCCGTCTATGGATATACTGATATCCAGTAATTTAGAGAGGTTTTTATTTGAGATTTCAGAACATAGGGAAAAATGTATCGTTGATTGGATGAAAAATCTTCAGGAAAAAGGCCAATTTACTCTGGATAAGACCCTAAAAAGAAAAACGGAAGAAGTAATTTTTGCCGGTTATGCCAGCGAAATGGAAACCCTGGAGTATATCAAAGCAGTATATCATGATTATCATTATTTGGTTGACCCACATACTGCAGTAGGAGTAAAAGTCTTTCGTGACTATCAAAATACATATGGGCAAACTAATAAAACTATCATTGATGCTACTGCCAGTCCTTTTAAATTTAACCAGAGTGTTCTAACTGCATTACTGGGTGAAAAATTCGTTCAAAGTAAAAACGAACTTGGCCTTTTAGAAGAACTGAATCAATTTACTGGATTACCAGTTCCCGAGATGTTTAAAAATTTAAAAAATAAAAAATTAAGGCCTCATATTGTTTATGAAAAAGAAGAGGCTCGAAAAAGTTTAGCAGATATCTTAAAGATATGATAATAATCTAGTCCTTAAATTCACTTCCTTTGTCTTTGTTTTTGTCATCCTGGTGTTTAATCACCTCTCCCTCTACCATAAATACTACATCTTCACATATATTAGTGGAATGGTCACCTATGCGTTCCAAATCTAAGGCCAGAGATATCAAGTGAAAAGCTCTTTCAATAGTAGTAGGATCTGAGCTCATGAAAGTAAGAAGCTCTCTTATAATCTGATCCCTCAGGGCATTGACTGTTTTATCCCTCTGAAACACTTCACGGGCAGATTGAGAATCATTTTCAATAAAAGCATTAACACTATCTTTAATCATGCCCTGCACAATATCAGCCATCCTGGGGATATCAATATATGGTTTAACCTGGGGTCTCTCAATAAGAAAAAGAGCACTCCGAGACATCGTGGCAGAAAGGTCTCCGATTCTCTCCAGGTCCCTGTTAATCTCCAGGACCATAAGTATGGTACGCAAATCAACCGCCATGGGTTGAAATTGAGCAATAATCCAGACACATTTTTCGTCTAATTCTACTTCATAACGGTCTGTGCGTGGCTCATCCTTTTCGATAACATCTAAAAGATAGCTTTTTTCCTTTTCCAAAAGCCCCCTATTAGCTTTATCGATCATATTCTCCACCAAAGTGGCATATTCAATTAATTCACGTTTTAAGGATATAAGACGCTCTTCTAACATCATCTTCCCTCTTTTCTTGTTATCCGGAATGGCTTTTTATTGCCAGACAAAATCTGTTAATTCTCAAGAACTTGATTGTGCTTTGTGTATTCACCCGATTTACCCAAACTTACCAGTCAGGTATGCCTCTGTCATCTTGTTCTTGGGAACTGTAAATATTTTCTCCGTCTCTCCAAATTCAATCAACTTACCTAAATATAGAAATGCCGTATAATCCGAGACCCGGGCAGCCTGCTGCATATTGTGAGTAACAATAACAATAGTGTACTCCTTTTTTAGCTCCAGTATTAACTCTTCAATCTTCTGGGTAGAAATCGGGTCCAGACTGGCACATGGTTCATCAAATAACAGGATCTCCGGAGACACTGCCAGACAGCGAGCAATACAGATTCGTTGTTGCTGCCCACCGGAAAGCCCTAAGGCACTTTCGTTAAGCCTGTCTTTTACTTCATCCCACAATGCTGCCTTTTTTAAAGATTGTACCACAATTTCTTCTTTCTTTCTTCTATCTTTGATTCCATTCACTTCCAGCCCATAACTGATATTTTCAAAAATGCTCTTGGGGAAAGGGTTGGGTTTTTGAAAAACCATTCCTATCCTGCGCCTGATTTCTACTACATCAATTTTGGGATCATTAATATCTCCATTATCAAAGAGGATATTTCCCGCCAGCCTGGTATTAGGCACCAGGTCATTCATACGGTTAAACATGCGAATTAAGGTAGACTTGCCACAACCGGATGGCCCGATTACGGCAGTTACCTGATTTTCAAAAATATCCATATTGATATCCTTTAAAGCCTGAATCTTTCCGTAATAAAATTGAATATTTCTTACTTTTATTTTTATCTCAGGTCCCATAGTAGCTACGGCTCCTTTGTCTTTGTCTCAGAATAATTGCCAGTGTAGACATTGATAATACCAGTATTAAAAGAATTAGGGCACAGCCATAAGCAATCCTGGTTTGTTCTTCCGGATGCACCCCTTCGGTCATTAAGGCGTAGATATGATAAGGTAAAGCCATTACCTCTGAAAATACTGAATCCGGATATCCCCGGGTATAGAAAGTTGCTGCTGTAAACAGGATTGGTGCCGTTTCACCGGCAACCCTTCCTATGCTCAGGATAACACCGGTTAAAATACCGGGTAAAGCACTGGGTAATACTACCTTTCTAATAGTTTCCCATAAAGTAGCTCCCAGAGCAAGAGATGCTTCCCGATAAGATTGCGGCACAGCCATAAGCGCTTCCTGGGCAGCAGATATAATGCTGGGTAAAACCATAATCCCTAATGTTAATGAACCGGACAAAATCGATACACCAAATCCGAAAAATTTAACAAATATTGCTAATCCAAAAAGACCAAACACCACAGATGGTACCCCGGCTAAATTATTAATGCTAATACGAATAATATTGACAATAAAACCTTGTGGGCTATATTCGCTAAGATAAATAGCACAGGCTAATCCCAGGGGAATAGAGAATAACATGGCTCCCAAAGTAAGATAAAAAGTTCCCACAATAGCAGGAGCTACTCCGCCTGCTGTCATAGCTTTCCTGGGTACCTGGGTAATAAATTCCCACGACAAGGCAGCAATCCCCCTGACAAAAATAAAATAAACAATAATTCCTAAAAAGAAAATGGTAGTTAAGATACAGACAAATAATAGTAAAAATCCTAGCTTTTCTTTTATTTTTTTATCCATATAAATGTTCTCTCATATCTTTATCTTCCCAGCCCCAATTTTAATCGAAAACGACGGCTGATTATTTCTGCGATAATATTAAATAGTAAAGTAATTAAAAATAAGATTAGACCAATTGCAAATAAAGAATGGTAATGGGTGCTTCCTACCACTGTTTCTCCCATTTCTGCAGCAATAGTAGAGGTCATTGGACGAACCGGTTTAAAGAAAGAAGTCGGGATAACAGCAGCACCGCCGGTGACCATTAAGACCGTCATGGTTTCACCAACTGCCCGGCTCATCCCCAGAATAATACCGGTAGAAATTCCTGAACCGGCAGCAGGAATAATTACTTTAGTTAAAGTCTGCCAGCGGTTCCCTCCTAAAGCCATAGAGGCCTCTCTGAAGCTATTGGGAACAAAGCTCAGTGCATCTTCGGAAATACTGCAAACTGTGGGAGTAGCCATAATCCCCAGCATCAGACTTCCGGTAAAAGCAGTCTGCCCAACCGGAATATTTAAAATTCTTTGTAAATAAGGAGCCACGATGACCATGCCAAAGAAACCATAAACAATGGAAGGGACACCGGCCAATATTTCTATTACAGGTTTTAAGATAACTTTTTGTCTATGGGTAGCCAGTTCATTGACAAAAAGAGCACTTCCTACCCCCAAGGGTACACATACCAATACTGCGCCAATGGTAACCATTAAGGAAGCCAGAATTAAAGGAAGAATACCAAAATCAGGCGGGTCATAGGTAGGATACCAGTCCTTCCCCAAAACAAAGTCAAACAATCCCACTTCCTGAAAAACAGGCAATCCGGAAGAAAACAATGTTAAGGTTATGCCTACTAAAAATAATAAAGAAGAAAATGCTAAAATGGTAAATAGCCATCTGATAATTTTTTCTTTCTTTTGATACATAAAACTGGTTCCTTCTTTTCCATATATCTGTAATTAAT
>CAZPII010000172.1:0-4118 GCA_964586485.1 uncultured Atribacterota bacterium
CTTTTACCATAACTTTGGTTCTTTTTTACTTATTATTCTCCGGTTCCTGAGGTATGAAGAACCAAGCAAATATAATAGGTTAATATCCCAGGAGGAGATAGGCAGATTTTTATTTCTTTTGTTAACTTTCTTAATACTATTATAAGATAAAAACCTCGTAATTCAAAATCAAGAGGTTTTTAGATAAAAATATAGAATGTTGAAGAAAACCGGGGTCAGACTTTACATGTTCACAAAAATTTAACCTAATAAGAAAAAAAGTCCCAATTTCATATTTTAAAAAAGGGTATATTCTAAACAGATAAAAATTTATTCTCAATTAAAGATAAATTTGTATTATTTCCAAGATGTGTTTACACATCTAGTTCTTTCCCATAGCAATAGAATACTATTTATCCGGGTTCCGGTAAAGTCAATTTCTGCTTACCATCGGTAAATTTCTGGTAGGGAATCTTTCCCTTCAACCGGTAACCCTGATTCGTTCTTTTAAAATTGTAATAGTAGATAAAACTATCCAGATCATCCTGTAACTGATCCAAAGAGGTATAGATATTCTTGATCATGGCAATCTGGTAGAATTCTTCTAACAAGGTTCTGTTAAAACGTTCTACCATGCCGTTACTCTTGGGACACCTGGGCTTAATTCGGCTGTGTCTGATACCACGTTTAGCTAGGAATATCTCATAGTCATGTTTGCCGTTCTTCCAGTGGGTGGTATACTCCTTGCCATTATCAGTCAGGATACGGTCTAGCCGAATACCAAACAGATCATAAACTGGTAATGCCTTGGTCTTCACAAAGTCAATGGCACTGTCGTCTTTCTTGTTGGTATAGACCTTGGCAAAGCCGAAGTTGCTGTAGGCATCAATGCCGGCCTGCTGGTAGATTCTGCCCAAGCCCTTGATGGTGCCCACATAGAAGGTATCCTGACAGAGGAGATAGCCGGGATAGAAAGCCTGGATATGGGTTTCTTTCTTCTTCTCTACCTCTCTGAGATAGCGTTCTGTGATGACCGGGTTATCCGAATGTTCCTGGGCATAGAAGAGCCTATCCAGACGGTGATTTAATCCTTTTCTTGCCAAGACGTTGTAAACACCGCTGGGACTGATGGTAATACCCTGTATGGCAAGCTCATTGGTAATCCTGGCTGGTCCATGAGTCGGATAGTCTGTTATGTAATTGTAAATGATCTGCTCAAAGTCTGGCTTAATCTGATTGGGCATCTTAGGCTTGGATCTTTGCCTGTTTAGTAAGCCCGGATAACCTAACTTGTTGAATCTTTTTAGCCACTTGTAATAGACGGTTCTGGATAAGTTGAATAATCTACAGGTACCAGAAATGTTCTTGTTTTTATATGCATGTTGCAGTACACTATACTTGTAATGAGCAATGAAATCATCTGTGGTCATGTGTGCTGTTCTCCTTCCTATTGAATATTTTTTGGTTATATCTATTCTATAGGAAAGACAACATGCATGACCAATTTTTTTTAATTAAATTTAAGTCAAAGTGTAAACACGACTCGAAATTAGTACACTTAAATATAAGAAAAAACTTGAAATTTGAAATAAAAATTAATTTTTTACTTGATAACTTTTTTGATAGATTTTTCAGTTTATTTGTTTTTTCTGTTTCTGGAGAATTGTTTTAATTTATTTGTAAATATAATTCTATAAACACTAATTTCTATTTGAGGAAATAGGGGAAATGCAAATAAATATATTAATTGAAATGCAAAAACCTATCCAATTAAAGTTTTGTTAATTTATTTTAACATCATTATTATATAAAATTCTCAGAGAAAATCAAATATAATCTTAAAAACATGGTAACTTCCACTAATAATTCATTTTTCAAAAACAAAATAGGGAAATAAGAGAGTAATTCCTATACCATATAAACAACCGTTCCAGTTAATTTTTATTGCGGAGTCCTCTCTGTTTTATCATTAAATATACCATCTTACCTTCTTATACTATTATTTTGACTTTTGGAGGAATATTTTTCACCTTTCTCCATACTTCATTATAATCCAATGCATAATTAAAGTCTTCGATTGCCTGGTTTCTCATATGCTTGGTGATATCAAGGTTTCTCATAATCAATAGCTCTTCATGAGATTTGGATGCCTGTAGCAGGCAGAGGCCGGAGGGGCACCAGAACCCAGATCCTCCTGCAAAAGAATTTCCGGTTTTGTCAAAAACTCCCACACAGGTTACTCCAATACTCCATACCTGATTATGTGATGCAAGGGCTGCATGTTTTAAATCCCAGATATACTCATAGTAATTATCAATTCTGATGTTTAATAACGGGTACTCTCTTATACTTTCTCTTCGCCAGGCTGCACTGTTAATGATAGCATCAACCTCATCATCATAGGCATACTTCTCTGCCAATGAATTAAATACCATATCATAACAGATATTAATCCCGAACTTACCATATTTCGTAGATATAACTAATCTCTGGTCATCTCCCCGGAAAAAATATTTTTTCTCAACCGGGGTCAAAAAAATCTTATCATAATAACAGTTCAAATAATCATTTTTTTGCCCGATTACAAAGGTTGTATCATAAAGTTTCTCCCCTTCTTTTCTGATGTTGTTAAAAAATATTAGATTCAAACCATCATCAGACATTAAACTCCTAAAATAACTGATTAACCTGCTTACCTCAGGCCCATCAGTCGCACACCTTTTTAACTTGGACAAAACTTCCTCTTTATTTCCGTCTTTAGGTTCCCATACATATCCGCTTACCGGCAACTCAGGTAATACTAAGACATTGACTCCATGTTCTGCTGAATCCTTTGCAATAGCCTTAAGTCTTTCAATATTATAATCAACATCTATCGTATTTGGAGTGATGTTTGCCAGCATAAAAGTCGGCAGTTCTTCATTAGTAGAATAATTTCGATCAACTATAGTAAAGCCTCTTACTTTGTCATCTAGCCCAAAAATCTCTCCTTCAAATAATTTGCTTTTTTCTTTTTTCTCTTTACTTAAATCTTCTTTGATATTAAAATCCATTGGTATATTATCTCCTGTCTAATGAATCACTCAAACATCTTCCACAATAAAGACTTTTTTAGTTTGAATACTACAACTGGGCAACTCTCTTTTTTCTGTCTTTATTTGTTAAGCTTTTTCTTGCGTATCAAAAATATTTATAAGAAATTATAACATAAATTCTATTGCCTATATAATTCAATCTTTTCTCAGCATTTAAAACTGTCTTTTATTACAATCCGCTAAACAAGAACAACCTGTCTAATATTTACAATTGTTAAACTTTTGCTATATAATTCCAAGTAACTGAGTGTAAAATAAGGAAGATAAAGTGAAAATCCTTTCAATCCTTGGAATAATATTGTTGATTGTATTGAGTATAATAGCACTTCTTATAATCGCATCCACAATAAATCATAAAAATAAACTAAACAATGAGGCTATTAAATACCAACCTCCGGGTAAATTAGTTAGAGTGAATAATCATAAAATTCACGTTTATGGGGCTGGTCAGGGCAATATTACCCTTGTATTTCTGGCTGGACATGGAACCTGTGCTCCAATTATTGATTTTAAGCCTTTATGGATAAAATTGAAAAACGATTACAGAATTGCAGTTGTCGAAAGGGCAGGCTATGGCTGGAGTGAGAGATCTGATGGTAGAGAAGTGACAGATGCTGATTGGAGAGGACTATTGTCAAATTATGTATCACAAATTAGTTTTGGAAAATATAAATTTTTTGACAGTGGACATTATATTCATAATGAAAAACCGGAAATTATTACAGATGAGATTAAAGACTTTATTCAAAACTTACCTGATAGATAATATTATTTACAACTTTTTGAAATATCTTTCCAATTTTTAAGATATATCTGTTTATGCTTTCTCTTTTACTTCTAAATCAATTTTCTATAGCTTCCAAAAATATTTAGTTGACCGGTTGGTTAAGCTTAATCGGGTTATTCTTTTTTGCTTTTGGAGCTAAACGGCTGGAAAACAAAGCAACAAAACAATAATTTTTATCCGATAAATATTCCCAGCGCTACAGAGAACTGTCTCCTGTTTGTTTTACTTTTTAATTAAAAACTGATAATCCAAGACCT
>CAZPII010000173.1:0-4114 GCA_964586485.1 uncultured Atribacterota bacterium
TGAGGGAACCTTGCTAACTTTAGAATGCAGAGAAAGTGATTATAAAAGATACAAACAATTTACTAATTCCCATAATTGAGTAACCTACAATTTAATTATATGTGAGTTTGTTGTTTTCTCTGGCATATAACTTATAATTATAAAAGTGAAATTGATGCAAAAAGGAATATCAAAGTATTTCATTATCATTTTATATGGATTTTTTATTACTCAGAAATTTCCATAAAACGGAGGATAACTAAATGCATAGATTTGAGAACTTTTCTTTTCCCATTACCTTAATCATCGTTTTATTGCTTTCTTTTTCCTGTAATGCTTTCGCGGGAACAATACAACTAATTGCAGTACAGATGAAACTTGATATCAATGATTTTTATTCACAACAAAGTTTTGAAGAAAAAATTAAGAATTTAATGAAAGAAGTAGATAAAAAAAGGAATCCGGAATTTCCTGCCCTTGTTGTTTTCCCTGAGGATGTAGGGTTAATGTTACTTGCTCAGGACCAAAAGGAAACACTAAATGATGTAGCAACGATTGAAGAAGCAATCAAAAAGATGACTATGAAATATTTTTTACCGGCATGCTGGTATAGACTAAAATATAAAATATCATGGGTGCCAGCTTTGTATTATTACCATAACAATATAATTGCAAAGACTTATTTTGATACATTTAGTATTATGGCAAGGGAGCACCAGGTATATCTAGTGGCTGGATCAACACTTTTGCCTCATTATCAAATAGATGATGGGCAAGTTTTTTATCAGGAAAACCCCCTGGGTCCTGAAATATATAATACTTCCTATCTTTTTGGTCCTGATGGTAAAGTAATTGGATATCAGGATAAAGTGTATCTATTAGAAATAGAAAGAGAAGAAGGACTACATTTAACTCCGGGCAATATAGAAGATATTGAGGTATTTCATACGGAAATTGGTAGTTTGGGTATAGCCGTCTGTCTGGATGCCTTTAAAGAGGATGTAGTAAGCAGGCTAAGAGATCAGCAGGCTGATATTCTTATTCAGCCATCTGCAAATTCAAAACTTTGGGATAGGCAACAGCAGGAAGAATGGTTAGAAAGTAGTCATAAATACACCTATAGATTAAAATATTTCAAATATGCGGTAAATCCTATGATGAATGGACAGCTTTTTAATCTTAGCTTCTTTGGTCAATCCAGTATAATTTCCAATGAAGAAAAAAGTTCCGGGAAGGACTTTATGGACCTTCAACCTCAAGGAGGTTTCCTAAAAATCAGCGGGTCTGATGATAAAGAAGAAATATTGGTAGCAGAAGTTGAGTTGTAAATCTATAATATTCTGAATCTATACCGTAAACACATAAGGTTGTTGTTTGCCAAAAAGGCCAGAGTTTGATTTTTTCATGTCCATAAATTTAGAAGTCAACAAATATTTGCTGACTTAATTCGAAGGTATTTTTAAAATCAAAGCCGGTTGGATAGGTATTTTATATTAGTAATTCATTCCTCTCTTTTCTTTTTGTTTTTTTGAATAAGAATAAGCCAAATGATAAAATATGACATGTTAGGATAGTATTATATTCTATAAAATTATCATTTTGTCTTCTCCCGAGATGTTCATTTATAGATTTCTGGTATACTCTGGTTATAAATTATATGATTTTTAGAAGGAGGTGAGTATAATGTTTAATGATGAAGTTGTTCGTCAGCAATTAGTCGCTCTTTTACGAGGAGGAAATGCTCATTTGAATTTTGACCAGGCTGTCAGTCAACTGGCATCAGACTCTATTAATTACAGGGTATCAAATATTCCTTATTCTCCCTGGGAATTAGTAGAACATATGCGAATATGTCAATGGGACATCCTGGAATTTACCTGCAATCCGCAACATAAATCCCCTTCATGGCCGGATGGTTATTGGCCAGCTAAAGGTGAATATGCTGATGAGAAAAAATGGGAAGAGAGTTTAAATCAATTTCGCAGAGATCTTCTATCAGCTGAGAAACTTGTTAATGATCCTAATACTGATCTTTATATGCCCATTCCTCATGCTACTGATTTTAATATCTTCCGAGAAATATTGCTGATAGCGGATCATAATGCTTATCATTTGGGTGAATTGGTAGTATTGCGAAAAGCTTTATCTATATGGTTTAATACCTGATACGAACAAATATTGCACCTGCAAAGTGGGTGTCTTTAAAAATCTCTAAAAGAGGTTCAATCTTTTCTGCTTACTTATGGTTATGCTTTTTTATTATATTTCAGCTGAATATTTTCAAGCAATATAACTTCTTGTTTTAGAATTTGGATGGAAAATTATCATAAGGTTTTTAAGTAGTGAGCCCGGGTGGCGCGAAAATCTAATTTGTTGAAAATATAAAAGAGTAGTATCATTCTATTTACCAGGAGGATTTTATGTATAAAAAAATATTTTATTTTGTAGTTATTTTATTGTTTACTCTTTTGATGGCAGGTTGTGGCTGAGGTTAAAATTATATTCCTGCCAGGTAGGTGGGAAAAAATAATTGTAAATATTTAGATATTAAGAAGCCTAAAATATAAAAAGTAATCAAAAGGAGCTCGAATAATTATGGCAGGTCAGAATAAATGGGAAACATTTACTATTTCCGGTGATAAAATTATTGAAAAAGTCAAAGAAATTGCCCGAGAGGGGAATGCTCGCAGGGTGATCATTAAAAATGAAAAACAAGAAACGATTGCTGAATTTCCACTTACCGCTGGTGCTGTTGGTGCTTTACTGGCTCCTGCACTGGCTGCTTTGGGGGCGATTGCCGCTTTGGTTACCAAATGTACCTTAATTGTTGAAAAAAAAGAATAATAAGTGTTATGTTTTTATGATTCTTTTAAAGATAGTCAGATATTAAAGAGTATATAGAGTAATATTTTAACTATTAACTGGTTCAAAGCCTTTTTCAAATAGTAATAAATTGTCTGTATATCTTAGAAAAAATATAATAAGAAAAGTGTTTCTTTTTTGGAGTTTTTAAATATGCAACTGACAATAGAAAGTATCAGTCACAATGGTGAAGGGGTAGCTAGAAATGCTGGAAAAGTTGTTTTTATACCCTATGCGATTCCCGGAGAAATTGTTGAAGCAGATATTATAGAGCAAAAGAAGAAGTACTCGCGAGGAATTCTAAAAGAAGTTGTTGAAGAATCATCTGATCGCATAGCTGCAAAGTGTCCCCATTATCAATATTGCGGAGGCTGTTCATATCAACATATTAACTATGAACAACAATTATTATTAAAACAGAAAATAGTCAGTGAAATGGCAAAACGTATTGGCGGCGTAAAACTATCAATAATGCCTGTTATGGGCATGAAAAATCCCTGGCATTACCGAAATAAAGTTGTATGGCATATTAGTGAGACTAAAGAGGGCAAGAAAATGGGCTTCTATCACTATCGAAGCAGGAAGCTTATTGAAATAAGCAATTGCCCACTCCTTATGCCAGGTTTAAATACTGTAAGCCTTCTAATAAAAGAAATCCTTGATGATGTTCGATTAGCAGAAAACAGTTCAATCATGGTGCGGCAGTCAAAATTGAATAAGGGCATTATGGTTGAATTTATTCATTGTTCACCTGATGAAGAAGTACTGAGAAAGCTTTCTACAGAAGTTCAGGCAGTTTATGAGAAACAAAAAGGTAAAACCAGATTATTGTGCGGAAAAGAAATGATAAAAGAGAAGGCAGGTAAATGTATGTTTTACTTGGGTGTTAATGATTTTTTCCAGGTGAATTCTGTACAAACTGAATATTTACTTGATACTGTTATCAAATATTTTAATTTTTCAGGGAACGAAAAGGTACTTGATGCATATTGTGGATCCGGAATGTTTTCATTAAATATTGCGGCCAGTGTTTCCTCTGTAACAGGAATAGACTTAGACATAATGGCAATCAAGCATGCTAAAATAAATGCAGAATTAAATAACATTGCTAACTGTAGATTTGTTGCCGCTAGATGTGAAAAAATTATTCCTGAAACTAATATAGTATTTGATCAAGTACTGGTAGACCCTCCGAGGACAGGCCTTAAGCGGGAGGTGATCAGTGCTATAACTTTATCTTCTCCAAAAACAGTTGTTTATGTTTCCTGTAATA
>CAZPII010000174.1:0-4076 GCA_964586485.1 uncultured Atribacterota bacterium
TCAGAAAATTTAATATGTTCTTCCATTACTTTCATCGCTTTTTTCTTATCTCTCCGTTTAACTGCATTTAAGATAAGTGAATGGTGATTTAGGGAAGTTTTAACTACCTCTTCTTCGTTAATCACCTCATGTTGGTATTGTGAAAAAATTTCCCGCAGTGAATAATAAATATCTAAAATTATTAAATTTTGAGTAGATTTAGCCAGCAAGATATGGAATTTAATGTTATTTTGGATATACTTGTTAAAATCACGTGAATTTTTTAACATATCTTTGTAGTTTTCTTCCAATAACTCAATATCCATTAATGTGGCTCTTTCGGCTGCAAGTTCCGCTATGTCAATTTCCAGGAATCTCCTCATTTCTAAAAGTTCCAAATAATTATCTTTCCTTAAACTGAGATGAAATTTTACCGGTTTACGAAAAATTTCATGACTTTGGAACTTTAAATATGAACCTCCATTTTTTGTTTCAATTAGCCCCATTAATTTTAAAACACTCATTCCTTCTCTCAGAGAGCTTCTGCTTACCGAAAGTTTTTTGGATAATTCCCTTTCGGGTGGCAGTTTATCATTAATCCCTAATTTGCCTTGAAATATACGCTGAAATATATCTTCTATAATTTGTTTAGGGATTGATCTTTTTTTAATCGTTTCAAATTTCATCTTTCATTTGCCTTTCAAATTATTCAACCCTCAATCATGGAGAAGAAAAGTAATTATTATATTATAGATCTATTAGTACTATATAAAAACAACCACTAATCTTATCTGGACTTATAAGTTGTTGTAATACAGTAATTCTGGTATACATCCCTAATATGATCAAACATGTATTTGCTCGCCTTGGTAGGTTCTTTCAATTTAATGGCATCAAATATTTTTCTATGCCATACTAAAGATTGAGGTATAAAAGAGGAAATATTTTCCAAAGAACCCACTAACACAATCAAGTCTTTTATTTTATAAGTAATTTCAATTAAAACACAATTTTTAGAACTCTTAGCAATGGCAAGATGAAACTTTTTATTAGCTTTCATAAATTTTACAGGATCTTTCGATTGTTTTTCGACTTCGAGCAAATGATAAAAAATTCTATCAATATCTTCTTGGTTTGCTTTTTGAGCAGCTAAATATGATAAACGGGGTTCTAGTATTTCTCTGGTTTCATACAAATGATCAGTGCTTTTTTCTCCCAATAAAAAATAATAAGAAAGGGCTCTATTAAAATATTTATAGACTTTTTTATTAATAAAGATATTTCCTTTATTATCTTTATATAATATTTCCAAAAAATCCAATGCTGCTATGGCTTCTCTGACAGAGCTAATACCAATATTCATCATATTGGCCATCTCTGAAAAAGAAGGTAATGGATCACCTGGTTTTAATTCACCATCTAAAATATTTTGAATTATTTGTTCTATAACTTGATTGTAAGCAGTATTTCTTTTAATTTTCTTCATACCCTCAGACCATCAGACTAACAAGATATTTAAATTTTAGTACAAAAACCATAAAAAGTCTACAATAATTCTTATCATTAGATTATTTTTTATAAAAACTTTAGGTATTCCTAATGTGTCTTCACTAATAGTAAAATTGTTTATTAATTTTGAATAACCTTTGGATTTTCTAGCTATTGCTATATTTATGAAAAATATGCTATAGTTTATTATCCATAAGCTTGACAAAACCTTATAAAAACAAGGGATATAAAAATATTTGGAAAGATGTGAAAAATATGAAAAATCTATTAGAAGTAAAAAATCTATCTTTATCAATGAACGGAAAGCCTATTTTAAAAAACATTAATATGGATGTCTGGGAAGGTTATGTTCATGCCATTGTAGGCCCAAATGGTGCCGGAAAATCAACACTTGCTTCTACTATTATGGGTTTGGGAGGTTATCGTAATTTTAAAGGCAGCATTCATTTTAAAGGAGAAAATATCGGTAAACTAAGTATTGATGAGCGTGCCCGAATGGGAATTACTTTCGGCTGGCAGGAACCTGCTCGCTATGAAGGATTGTTGATTAAAGATTTTCTAAGGGCGGCAGCCAAAGATAAAAATGATAATTTTATTTTTGAGCAACTGGACAGAGTAGGACTTGATCCGGATGATTATGCCAACCGTGCAGTAGACAAAACACTGAGCGGGGGTGAACGAAAAAAGGTTGAATTGGCCTCCATTTTGGCCATGGACCCTGATTTGGTATTGCTGGATGAACCTGATTCTGGAATTGATGTAGAAACCCTGGATAAGATGTTTGAAGTTATTAAAGAACAAAAGAAAAAGAAAAGAACTATAATCCTTATCACCCATAGTCTAGCAGTTTTGAAACAAGCAGATCATGCTTTTATGTTCTGTAATGGAGAAATATTAAAGAAAGATATTACTGAAAAAATTGTACCTTATTTTAAAAATAAATGTATTCCTTGCAAGCACAAAAATATTCCTGATGAAGAAGGTGTTGGACTTGAATAAAACAGATTTAACTAAAGAATTATCCAAAATTACCGAGACTGATGATATTTTTAAGCAACCTGATATTGCTCATATCTTTATCCACCACCACAAAGTAGTTCAATCTCATCTTTTGCCCGGCTTAAAAGTTGATGTTCAAGAATTTGCAGATCACATAGAAGTTAACACTGTAGTGGAAAAGGATACTAAAATTGAAAAACCTGTGCATATGTGTTTTGGTATGATTCCGGAAAACGGCATACAAAAAATGGTTATTCATAATGATATTCGCGAAAATGCTTCAGTTTCTTTTCTGGCACATTGCGCTTTCCCGAATGCAGTTGATATTCAGCATATAATGGAGGGTACTGTCAAAGTAGGTAAAAATGCCAGATATAGCTATCTGGAAAAACATGTTCATGGCTCTCATGGCGGAGTTAAGGTTTACCCACATGCTACAATTCATCTTTCGGAAAATGCTCATTTCTATTCGGAATTTGAATTAATCAAAGGTCGGGCAGGACTCATTGATATCAAGTATGAGGCTACTTGTGAAAAAGACAGTGTCCTAGAGATGGTTGCCCGAATCAGCGGTAAGGAAGATGATCAGATTAATATTAAAGAAATCGCCCACTTGGTTGGAGAAAAAGCGCGGGGATTTTTAAGTTCCCGAGTAGCAGCTACCGGTAATACCAGGGCTGAAGTATATAATAAATTAACCGCTTCAGCTGCTTATGCTCGAGGACATGTAGATTGTACAGAGATTATCAAGGATAATGGTGTGGTGAGTGCTATTCCTGTTGTTGAAGTTAATCACCCAAAAGCACATATTACCCATGAAGCGGCATTGGGAAGTGTTGACTCTAAACAACTGCAAACTCTGATGGCCAGGGGTTTAAGCGAAAACAAAGCTACAGACCTGATTATCCAGGGTCTATTGAGTTAAAATTATAAATAAGATTGTCAAATAGGAGGATCTTTCTAAAATGATCAATAAAAACACCTTCCTTGGTATAATTTTAATTATTATTGGCATTATCTGGACATTATCTAATATGCACCTGATTAATGATCAATGGATTTTACCGTTTGTTGGTATGGTATTTATTGCAGCTTATCTTTACCGGGGTAGTACCCAAAAAAAGGGAACTATTGGTTTTCTGATTGCCGGCTGTATTATCATTATGGTAGGTCTTTTTGCCGCTTTAAATGAGAGTCTTTATCTGGGACCATTTGAAGGTGCCCTGTTCTTCTTTTTTGTGGGAATTGCCTTTTTGCCCGTTTATTTTATCCATACCCGCCACCTGCGGGATAAAAATTCCGGAAATCAAAAGTGGCCACTTTATACCGGTCTGATTATTATGGCTTTTGGTTTTTTTGTCCTTCTCACGGAAACTGCTCATATGCCCCTGATGCGTAGAGTGTATCCTGTTCTATGGCCTATGGTATTGATTGTTTTGGGTTTGTATATTATATTTAAGCATGGACGAAAAGAAGATTAGCAATTTTATTTTCTTTCAGGAAAATAAAACATAAACGATTTTTTTAAACCTTAATCAGGTTTTTCTTTGAATCAGCTTCCAGAATATCTGATTTTAATATTTTTTCAT
>CAZPII010000175.1:0-4050 GCA_964586485.1 uncultured Atribacterota bacterium
CATACTCTGTCTTATTCTCATAGACGGCATGGGCTACCAGGAGTAATTTACGCATAGCGGCGATAATCGCCACCTTTTTCGGTTTATGGTTATCAACTAAACGCTGATAGAATACAGCGATTTTCTGATTGTTCTTTATGGCACAGAGTGTGGGTAAGTATAACATCTTCCGGATATACCGGTTGCCGTTTTTACTGATCTTGATCTTACCCTTCACTGAACTACCCGACTCTTTATAGATGGGATCCAATCCAACCAGGGCAGTAATCTGTGCACGGTTAGTACCTTGATAATGACGAAACAGAAAAAGAAGACTAAAGGCTAACTTTTCTCCGATACCGGAAATAGACATAAGCCTTTGATAATCTTCGGCCAATCCGGGATGTTTGGCAATATAGGTCTTGATATCACCTAAGAGCCTGGCTTCTAATTGCTGTTTTCTTACCAGCTCTTTTTCTAACAGTTTACGCAGGGTCTTATCCGTGACACTCTCTAAGTGATTGGAGATGGCTGTTCTTTGAACCTGGATAAACTGATAGCTGGTTAGGTAGGAAGCCAGCATCTTAATCTCTGGATCAATTACCGGTATTTGTATCCTCTCCTGGGGGATAAGACTCTGGTAGCGCCAGATGGTATGAGCATCAATTTTGTCGGTCTTGGAGCGCACGCCCAGGGACTTGGCAAAGTTATGGCTTTGTTTGGGATTTAAGATATAGGCCTTGATCTTATGCAGGTTACAGAATTCCCTTAAGTTAGTTGAATAGATACCGGTAGCCTCAAAGATTAAAACTAAATTATCAAAGTGCTTATAGTGCTTTTTCAGATAACGGTAGAAGGGTCTTAATCCTTCTTTATTTTCAAATTCCAGACTTGTTTTGCCATCAAATACAGATAGGGCTTTCTTTGCAACATCAATTCCGATATAATACATAGTAGAGAAACCTCCTGATTTTTATTAGGAGAGTTTGTGTGGGTCGCCCTTCTGTAAACTTTTACTTGTGGCAACCCAAGCTGAAACTAGATTTAATCTGTTTCGCTTTTGATACTGTCCAAGATTTGAGAAGGGCGGTCCATCTCGATATCGAGCTCATCAGAATCTGATGGCTCCTGTATCGTTGTTGACCTTACCTACTGCAAACTCTTCTGAGTATCATGATAGCATAATTTAATAATTTAAGAGATATTGGTATAGTACAAGTATCGTGGTCATCACTTTTTTGGCATTCGCTTTGGGACCGATCATAGGTGGTTTGTTCATGTTTCTATTGCAAAATCCGGGATTTATCCCCAGTTCAGGCATTTTAAATACAAAAATATCAGTATTGGCATTAGGTATATCCTGGCAGGAATATTTATCATTGCTCTCACAGGTGATGGCCATCGGGGGTATTATTGTCTTTGGTTTTGCAGCAAGTTTTATTTTCGGCAGAGAATATGTTGAACATACCTACCTGGATATTTTATCTTTACCCGTTTCCCGTGCTCATATTGTTAATGCTAAATTCATTGTGTATCTCATCTGGTGTATTTTACTCACTATCTCCAATTTAATTCTGGGTTTTATAATTGCCAACATTTTAAACTTACCCGGCTGGGAAATCCAAGTCATTTTGGAAATTCTTTATATTTATTTCATTACTGCCCTATTGACGATTCTGTTAGGAACCATGATTTCCTTTTTTGCCTTGTGGAGTAGAGGTTATCTGGCAGCTCTGGGACTACTGGTCATTACTTTAATTTTTGCCCAAATTATTCCCATTATTGGATGGGGACATTACTTTCCCTGGTCTATCCCTTCCATTTACTGCGGGGCTGCGGGTGAGGAATTAAAAAGTGCTTTAAACAGCTGGAGCTATATATTTCTTATTTTAACAGCTTTTCTCGGCTACTTATTTTCTACTTTGTGCTGGAAATTCCGGGATCAGACATAATTCAAGGTAAGAAATACAATTTTAAATAAAAATACTCCTTTGCTTTATACCATTTTATAGATTCTAATAATTTTTTACATAAAATCTGTCAAAGAACAGTCCCCTGGTTTGTTTTGAAAATAATATAGGAATTTAAGACTTATAATTCAAGACATTATCTGACCCCATTATTTTTCTAAAGCACTGTCATTTTTAAATTCATCGATGACTTTATCTCTTCCTTATATCTCAAGAATTGTCATGTAACCATGCTTGATATGTTTAATTTAGAACTATCCTCTGTTTTTTACAGCTAAACCTTTTAAGAATTTCCTGGCATACTTATCACCACACGCTTTATAATGCTTATGACCTTCTTTTCTAAACAAAGCGCTTAATTCTCCTTTTGTTACCATAACTCCCGCTGCTTTAAAAATATCAAGCATATCAGCGCTTGTTAGAAATAGCGCTATTTTCAATTTCTTAAGCAAAACATTATTGAGGTTTTCACTATTGTTTATAGATAGTACCGGCCTTTCGGTCTGCCCCGGTTTTGTATCTTTTTTTCCTCTTTTAAATATAATAAAGCCATTCAAAAATGAATCCAGGGTACTGTTTTCGCATTTTATATTTTCTTCCCTTTCTTTTATTTCATGATGATTGACAACTTCATAGTAGTCACTGCTTTTTGATTTTATGAGCATTTTCCTCACTTCTTCTATTGTGACTTCAAGGCCACCGAGTTTAAATATCTTTACCATTTCCTTATCTTTTATATCCATCGCGTATCTTAATCTGATTAAGATGTCATTATTATCCATTCACAATCCTCCTTTGATAAACTTAACTTTTTCTGCCCTCTCAGAAGTCAAAAGGGACAGGTCATGATACAGGGGAAGGTTCTTTGTATCATGGAGTTCAGGTCGAGCCACCTAAGACAAGGTTATTGTCATGGACAAACCCTACAAACCACAAATGCTCCTTCGGCCATATGTACTTATTCTGGCATAAAGAAAATTTTTTGACTATCCTGATGAACCGGGTTATTGTTTACCTGAGTATTATTTTTTAATTCTAGGCCCCTTTATCTGTCTTCATATCATTCGCTGATTTTTATCCTATCACGAATGGCTTTCTCTACAAATTTATTCAAAGAAATTCTCTTGGACCTGGCTAGAAGGATAGCCTTTCTATGTACTTCCGGGGCAATACGCACATTAAAACTTCCTTTATAATATTTCTGGGGCTCTTTGCCAATTTTTTGGCACATGTTCAGATAGTCATCCACAGCTTCTTGAAAAGCTTCTTTGAGCTCGGTTACACTTTTCCCTTCGAAGCTAATGCTATCATCTATTCCTATAATTGAACCAAAAAAGATGTCGTCTTCACTGCTATATTCAATTTTGGCATAATATCCTTTGTATTCCATGAAGTTTTTCATTTTAACTCACCTGTTCTTTTTAATAATTTAATGATTTCCTTTATCTGATACATCTTTAGTTCATTGCCAGGATGAGGCTTGTGCTAATTAATTATCATTTTATTCTGCGGATAATAATATGCAATCCTGGAACCGGAAGTTTTGCCTTTGGTGTATTCTTTAAAACCTAGAGATTTCAATAATTTATTTAACTCATTAATACTAAAATCTTTTGGCAAGGAACATAGTCGATTGAGCAATTTGTCTTTTTGGGTCATATAATTTCTTTCTTTTATAATGCAACTATTTTGTAGTTACATTATAAGTTTATTAAAATAGCTTGTCAAATTATTATTAGAAGGTGCCCTATCTAAAATTCTTTACGATATACCTTAAAGATAATATCTTCAAAGAATCTCCAAAAGATCTACCTCCTTAAGCCGCTTTTTCTTTTTTTACCTTTTTTAGTAATAAGCAATACGGGGGGTTGTTCTCTGTGTCAGAATCTTCTAATGTTGTGCAAAGCCAATCCTGTTAACCTGGCCAATTGTCTTAAGGAACAGCCATCTAATTCTTTTAGGTATTTTAATACTTTTTTCTGAGTCTCTGGTTTTGTATTGGATAAAGTGGTTAATTCCATATTATATTCTTTAGAAACTAATTGTCTGATTGTTTTATCAGCGAAGGTGTCTCTTTTTTCAGTGATATCCAGACATTGGT
>CAZPII010000176.1:0-4040 GCA_964586485.1 uncultured Atribacterota bacterium
TGTCATTTTTTATCTCCTTTTATTTTTGAGATGTTACCCATCTCTATTTTGTTAAGTTCAATATAAAGGAGTTTTGTGAAGAATATATAAATAAAGTGTTAAGATTTGGTTAATTTGCAAAATTTTTACGGAAAAATAAAAATAATTTTCAACCATGAAATCTTAATACATTTTTCTAAGGTTGTTTTACAAGTAATACTATTATCAATCTGGTTCCTCTGCCTAACTGGCTATCCACCTCAATCTCACCTTTGTGCATCATTACAATATGCTTGACAATAGAAAGGCCCAACCCTGTTCCTCCTTGTTTGCGTGATCTAGCCTTATTCACCACGTAAAACCTTTCAAAGATCCTGTTTAAATCCTCTTTTTTAATGCCAATACCTGTATCGGCAACTTCGATTTTGACTTTATTGACAGCTATGGGCTCAACTGAAACATTGATGCTACCTGTTTCGGTATATTTGATAGCATTATCTATTAAATTTATCAGCATTTGTTCAATTTTATAAGAATCAGCTTCAATTTCAGGTAGATTTTGTTGGAAATTGAAATTTAATTTTATATTTTTTTGTTGTAAAGCTAATTCAAAAATCTTATCTATATTCCTGATCATTTCTTCTAAATTGACCTTTCCTATCTCCAGTTTCCCCATCTTATCCTCTATCTCTGAAAGTAACAAAAGATCATTAACCATATTGATCAGCCTTTCGGTATTACGCTTGATAATTTGAATATATCTATCTATTTCTGCTTTATTTATTTCATCTGACATTTCGATAGTCTCAAGATAACCTTTAATCGATGTCAAAGGGGTTCTTAGTTCATGGGAAAGGTTGCTAACCAGATCTCTTTTAATCTGTGCTAATTTCTTAGAACGGGTAATATCGTGTAATACCAGAATCAATTCATTCTTCTTGGGTATATAAGTGCCATTACACAAATAATCATTTTTAAAAAGTTCAGTTTCAGTGCTAAAACCTTCTTTCCGTTCAATTAATTGATTTATCAGCTCATTTAATTGTTCATCTCGAATTACTTCCCAGAAATATTTGCCTTTCATCTTAGGAGAAGAAAATATTTTCTGAAAATAATCATTGCTTAAGATAATTCTGCCCTTCTTATCCAATAATACAATACCGCTTTGTATGGTTGAAATAAGGCTGTTTAATTCGTCAGTCTGCATAGATAGATTGTGGATATATTGTTTTATTTTTTCGGTCATTTTATTGAAATGGACAATTATTTCTTTAATCTCCGGTTCTTCTGATTGAATCAGAATCCTGGTTTCCAGATCACCGTGCTCCAACCTTTCAAAACCTTCCACTATTTTATTGATTGGAATTTTTATTTTTTTATAAATAAGATAGGAAATGCCAACTGATACCAATATCATTATCAGGGCAATAAGGAAGATAACTTTCCGCAATTGATTCAAAACAAAATACATCTCATCCAAAAAAACACTTAACCTGAGAGCTGCACTAACCTCTCCTTCAATAAATACGGGTATTGCAACATAGAGCATTTCCTCTTTAGTAGTCGTACTATATCTTACTATATTACTTTCTTTTCCCTGTAAAGCTGCTCTGACTTCCGGACGATTTCGGTGGCTTTCCATCTCCTGAAAACTTTTAAATGATTCCGCCATTACACTGCCCTCGGTGTTTATCACAGAAATTCTGACATTTGTTTGTTTGGATACATTTTGAATTAATGATTCCAGATCATCCCTGCTATCCTGTTTTATCATTGGTTGGGTAGCTATCTGAAGTGTCAAAGAAAGATTGGTCAGGTTTTTGATCATAGTATCCAGGTATTGGTTTTTTATAAAGCGATTTGAAAAAATATAAAAAATAATTGAAAATAAAAAAATAATAATAATATAGCCAATAAAAATCTTCCAGAATCTTGACTTTTTCATGATTCCAATTTATAACCCACTCCCCTAACATTTTTTATTAAATGCCCCTTTTCTGCTAATTTTTCTCTTAAATTCTTGACATGGACATCAATAGTACGATCCAGAACAGCCTTTTCATCACCCCACAGGTAGTCCAGTATCTGTTCCCGGTTAAATACCCAGCCTTGTTTCATGGCAAACAGTTTTAATATTTTAAACTCAGTAGAAGTTAAAGATATCTCCTTTTCATTAATAAAAACACGATATTTTTCTAATTCTATAACCATGTTTCCATCAATGGTAATCTTTTTATCTGCCAGCTTGACATTTTTTCTTCTTAAGACCGCCTTTACTCTGGCTACCATCTCTGCGGGAGAAAACGGTTTGGTTACATAATCATCAGCACCAAACTCCAGCCCAAGTATTTTATCGGTTTCCTCGCTGCGGGCAGAAAGGATAATTATTGGTATATCCGTATATCTACTCTCTTTTTTTAGATATTTGCATACCTCAAATCCTCCCTCGTCGGGGAGCATAAGATCTAAAATAATCAAATCAGGGATTTTCTCATTCAACTGATGATAAAATGTGGCGGCATCCAAAAAACCCTGTACCTGAAAATTTGACCTTTCCAGATGCAGGGAAATTAAATCAACAATATCCTGTTCATCATCAACAATATAAATTAAAGGTAACACAATTATCCAAACCTTTCATGGTAAATAAATACCGCACCCGCAAGGCGGGTGGCTTTAAGAAAACTCTAAAAATAGTTAACTATCACATCTATAATTTTTATGGTAAAACCATTTTATTTAACCATTACCACCTGCTTAGAAGATGGTTTTCCATGGTTAAATAAATATCGAGCTGGCAATATGAGCACAATTATTATAATAATACACTCAAATTATGAATTTGTGATTAATTTTTTCTGTTTTTCTTTATTTTTTGTTTCTTTTTCTACAAAAATTGATTTTCCATTAAAGGGATTTCTGCCCGTATAATACATGACACCGGAATAGGTAGAAGGTGCCGGATTAAAAATCTGCACCTGTTCGGGATTTATAGATAGTTCTTTTTTTATAAATTGTTTAAGAGAAATCATATCTTTTTCGCTACAACCCGGATGGGCAGCCATAAAATAATAGGTAAGATATTGCTTCTTGTCTGATTGAAAATTAATTTGTTCAAATAGTTTTTTAAATTCCCCTAAAGAATGATTATCCTGCTTGCCCATAAGGAAAAGAACATCTCTCTTAATATGCTCAGGCGCAATTTTGAGTTGACCGGAAATATGATGGAGAATTAATTCTTTAAGATAATTTTTACCATTTTTTTTATCGGACATTATTAAATCATAGCGAATTCCCGAAGCAATAAAGACTTTCTTAATATCCTTAATTTTTCTTAATTTTTTTAATAATTTAATTTGCCGTTGATGATTCAGACTAAGCTTATTACATACCGAAGGGAACAGGCAACGTTTTATCAGGCAGTGGCTTTCTTGTAACCTATTTGCACATTCCATGCCATACATATTAGCAGTTGGTCCGCCCACATCCTGTATGTATCCCTTAAAACTTTTATCTTTGGTTAATTGTTTCACTTCTTTGATAATTGATTGTTCACTTCTGGATTGAACATATTTCCCCTGGTGAACGGTAATGGCACAAAAATTACACTCCCCGAAACATCCCCGATGAGAGGTCACGGAAAATTTGATAGTATCCATTGCTCTGACCGAACCACATTTTTGGTAATAAGGATGAACCTTGCGCTCATAATCAAGCTCATATATTCTATCAAGTTCTTTTTCTGACAATGGATATGAAAGAGGATTCTGGATAAGATAACGGTCATCCTGTTGCTGAGCCAAACCTTTGCCTTGGAAAGGATCCTGATTTTGATAGAACATATGAAACATACTGATAAATTTTGTTTTATCCTGTTTCACCTCAGAGAAAGAAGGTAAAACAACATTTTCTTCCCCGGCATCCTTTGATATATAACAAATACCCCGAAGGTCTTTGACGCTTTCTCCCCGGGCAAGTCGATCTGCCAATTGCAAGATACTCTTTTCTGCCATTCCATAAACCAAATAATCGGCTTTGCTGTCAAACAAGATAGATCGCCT
>CAZPII010000177.1:0-4039 GCA_964586485.1 uncultured Atribacterota bacterium
TGAAAAAATATTTCAAACTAATAATGTTTTTAGTTCTTAGTATTGTTTTGCTTGCTGGGTGTTTTAACGAATCAGTAGTTCCGGAAAATGATTTGAATCAGCCGGTACCAGAAGATAGCGCAGATAATGAGAATTCCTCAGAGGGTTCAACTACAGGAAAGGGAACACTTAAAATATACATGACTGATAGCCAGGAAAGTTACAAAGAACCTCCTGTAAATTTGGAAGAGTACCAGAATCCTCCGGTAAATTATACGGAAGAGTATAAAGAGGTAAATATAATTATTTCAAAGATTGAAGGACATATAGCTGGAGATGAAGAAGAAGGAGAATGGGTAGTATTGGATGAAGAAGCCCATGAGCTTGATCTTTTACAACTAGGGGCTATGTCTACATTGTTAGCCTCATTAGAACTTGAAGCTAATAAATACACTCAACTTAGAATTTTCATCAACCCAGATGCTTTATTGGTTTTAGAAAGACAAGAAACAGAAGGCGAAATTAAAGAAGTTACAGAAATTCTTACTATTCCCAGCAGTGCCCAAACAGGCATTAAGCTTATTCATCCCTTTGAAATTATAGCGGATATGACTACCGAGCTAACCATTAAATTTGATGCCGAAAATTCTGTTATAAAAACAGGTAACGGAGAATACCTCATGAATCCAGTGATTGATCTTTCCTCAGAAACCTATTCCAATTCCAATGGTGATGAGTAGCAAGTGTGTGTTTTCTTTTTAGGCAGAGGGCATATCAAGTGATGGCTTTCTGCCTTTTTATAATTTAGAAATCGGATAGGGCAGATCTGCACCTTTAGGAATTGTATCAATATAGTTCTTGCGAAAATCAGGATCCTGCATGCGACAGGCTTGCATTCGATAGCTGTAAGCGGGATGATGTAAAATCTTTTCCCATAAATCTTTCAGAGGTTCCTCTCTGATATTTCCAAAAGAAAGAGGCGTAAAATCACAAGGAGTAAAATCTCCCTGAGCAGTAATATGAAATTGCAGATTTGCTGCCAGGCAGCCGATAAAGCGAGAAAATCCCTGCCCTGAGTTGGTCCAGGTTTGGGTAACAACCCGCGGTCTACCCTTATATTTTTTGTTTATTTTTTTACTGTCTCCAAGCAGTACCTTTCTGGCATTCTTATTAAGTATAATATCATCTTTTCCTTCTTTAAGTTCTCCGGTCTGAATGGCATCAAAAACAGTCATTTCGTGAACACCCCATTGAGCACAAAGGTCGGCGATAGAAAGCACATCATGGTTTAAGGCTTTTTCTTTTGTGACATAAGTGGAAATACCTACCAGGAGTCCGGCATCCAAGGCATTCTTTACACCTTTTTCTACAGATTGGAAGGATTTCTCAAAACCCCGAAGACGGTCATGTTCAGATGGATTTACTGAATCCAAGCTAATATGAACGCCGAATAACCCTGCCTCCTTTAAAGATTTTACCCTTGGTGGTGTTAACTCCAGGGCATTGGTAAAGACCAAGGTAATAGCCTGTTCTTTGGGGACTGATGAAATAACTTCTTCCAGGTCTTTTCTTAAAAGAGGTTCACCTCCCGTAAAGGTGATGTTGGGTACTCCCAAAGAAATACATTGCCTTGTAACCATTTTCAGTTCATCAGTAGTTAAAATGGGAACTGTTTTTGAACGTCCCTTGGCACTACAGTGAAAACAATGACATTGGCAGGCTGTGGTAACCCCAATAGTAACTGCCTGGGGAATCAATTTTTGGAAGAGAGCTGATGCTAAATAAGATTCAAATATACGGGCATGGGGTTTACTGGGAATGGGAGGCAAATACATGGATGGAACATTACTGCCTTGGTAATTTGTCAGAGATCCGACTTTATTATGAAAGGTAAAGTAGACTTTAACAAAGAACCAGGTTCTCAAGGAATAACGGCCACGTAATGCAGCCTTAATTTTTCCGTTATCATTATTTACTAGAATATTTAGGTCTTTTAATTCAGGCAAATTAGGGAAGCGATATTCTAATTCCATACAAAATCCTCCAGATATGAAATTTTAAAAATATAAAAATATTTTTTATCATAACACAAAATTAAGCTTAATTAAATTTTTTAATAAACAGGGAAGGAAATGTTCTTTAATACTATTGACAAAGCAAGATAATCATGAGAAAATGTTAGGGAATATCTAACTAACTATTGAGGTGGTATTTTGAAAGAATATCATAGCTTGTGCAGGGCACTTAATAATTTTATGCGTGTCAAAACAGACTGTAAATTTAATATTATGTATAAATATAATATTTCACAGATGACCCTGAAACAAGTTACCTATTTAAAAAAATTCGATGGAGAAGAACATATTACTATTAGTCAATTATCAGAGGATTTGGATTTATCCAAACCAACAATTACTGAAATGGTTAAAAAGTTTATTAAATTAGATTATATCAGGAAAGAACAATGTCATCACGATGCAAGGGTTTATTATCTCTATCTTACCGAAAAAGGCAAAAGGATTGCCAGGTTAGAACAAATAGTAAATGAAAACCTTGCCAGAAGAGTGTTAAGTAGTTTAAGCAAAGAGGATATCGATTTGTTGATAGAGATATTATTAAAAATAGTCTAAATATTTATTTTTATGGTATAATAGTTAGGTAAAGTATAACTAACAAATAAACCACTTTTCAGTAAAATGTTTTCTGAGAATAGCTAAGTAATAAGAAGCTAGGATAAAAAATCATCAAGAGAAAGCACAAATAAAAGAAATTATAAAAAGGAGCCCTAGAAGTGGTTCTAAGATAAGAAATGAGGAAAAATAATGAAAGAAAATCACATAAAAGACGAGTTAGTTATTATAGCGATGCCTGAGCATGTGTTATTTAAAGGAACAAAAAATACCTTAAAAATTAACAAATCATTAGGGGAAAAAATATATTCCAGAACTAAGCAGGATGATAACTATGCTATTGTACTGCTTTTAAAAGAAGCTAGTAATTTTGAATTTTTCCAGGAAAAAGATCTCTATAAAACCGGAAGTATAGTTAAAATTGAGAAGGTAGCCGACTCAAAAACAAGCTTCGATATGATTGTAGAAGTATTGGATAGGGTAAAAGTGGAGAAAATAATTCCGGAAAAGGATTATTATCTTGGTAAATATAAAATAGAACCGGATATCGAAGATTTAGACAATAATTCGAAAAAGCAAATTCTTGAATATATCAAAGAACTCACCAATGAAATTAACGGTAAATTTATTGGCTCTGAAAACTATATTCAATATATTCAAGGCTTGAAAGATCTGGAAAAAATTATCAGTTATTTGATGCAATTTATTCCTATATCCAGTGTTGAAAAACAAGATTTTTTAGAGATTAAGTCTAAAAAGAATAAGTGCATGAAATTTTTAGATATTTTAATACGGCATAAAGAAAATATAAAATTTCAAATGGAAATAAATGCAAAGTTAACCGGTGAAGTAAATAAGCAATATAGAGAAAAAATGCTTAGAGAACAGCTAAAAGCAATACAGGAAGAATTAAATGAGGGAAAGCAATCCGGGAATAAAAAGAAGGATTATTTAACCTTAATCAATGAATCTAACATGCCTGAAGATGTTAAGGAGATAGCCCGGGAAGAATACAATAAATTACAAGATCAGAGCCCAAACAATATGGAAACCAATGTAATCAGAAACTATTTAGATTGTTTGACATCACTTCCCTGGGGAAAAAGTAATCCAAAAGAAGTAGATATTAAGCAGGCTAAAAATATTTTAGAAAAAGATCATTATGGTTTGGAGAAAGTGAAGGAGAGAATTGTTCAACACTTAACCGTGATGAAACTTAAGAATAATCAACAAGGCTCCATCCTCCTTCTGGTTGGGCCTCCGGGAACCGGGAAGACCAGTCTGGGGAAAAGTATTGCCAAGGTTCTTCAAAGGGAATATGTGAGAATTAGTCTTGGAGGATTGAGAGATGAATCAGAGATAAGAGGGCATAGGCGAACTTATGTAGGTGCACTTCCGGGAAGAATTATCCAGGGAATCAAAAAAGCGGG
>CAZPII010000178.1:0-4005 GCA_964586485.1 uncultured Atribacterota bacterium
CCCACAAAGGCACCATTGTCCTGGGAACAGTCAAAGGAGATATCCATGATATCGGAAAAACACTGGTTAGAATTATCTGGCAGGGTGGGGGATTTAATGTCATTGATTTAGGGATTAATGTACCGGCTGAAAAATTTATTCAGGAAATTAAGAATCACAAAGCTCAGGTTCTCGGCTTATCTGCCCTCTTGTCCACTTCTATGTTGGAAATGAAAGAGGTAATTGAACAACTTAACTCTGCTCAAATTCGGGATAAAATTAAAGTAATTATCGGCGGCGCTCCGGTTACCGCTCAATTCGCCCGGGATATCGGTGCAGATGCTTATGCCCCAGATGCCGGAGGTGCGCTGGTAGAAGTGAAAAAATTATTAGGAATATAAAAGAAAGAAATGAATCTATTAACGGAGGATGGAATGCTAATTATCGGGGAAAATATCAACGCCAGTCGTAAAATGATTCGGGAAAAATTATCAGGTAGAGACACAGGTTTTTTTCAGGATCTAGCCACAATACAAGTACAAAATGGTGCAGGTATGCTGGATTTGAATATCGGTGGTGACACAGATTCGGATAATAAATCATTAATGCAATGGCTGGTACATACTGTACAAGAATATATCGATGTTCCTCTCTGTTTTGACAGTCCTTACCCAAAATTGATCCAGGCAGGACTGAAAAACTACAATTTTAAAAATGGTAAACCTCTGGTTAATTCAGTTACTGCTGAAGAAGATAGGATTAAATCTATTCTTCCCCTGGTAAAACAGTACCACTGTTCGGTAGTAGCTTTAGCTATGGATGAAAATGGTATTCCCGAAAATTCTGCAGGCAGATTTTTAATTGCCAAGAAGCTAATTAAAGTAATTACTGAATCTGGTATCCCCCAGGAAGATATCTACCTTGATCCCCTGGTTATCCCTATAAGTACAAATTCAGACTCAGCTACAATTACTTTGGAAACCCTTTCTTTAATTAAAAAAAACTTTCCTCATATTAAGACCATCGCCGGTTTAAGCAACATCTCTTATGGATTACCAATAAGAAAAAATATCAACCAGGCTTTCTTGCCACTCCTTATGCAAACCGGAGTTGATGCCTTAATTTTGGATCCCACAGATAGAAAACTGATGTCCCTACTCTATAGTTCTCAGGTCCTCCTGGGAAATGACTTATACTGTAAGAATTATCTGCAGGCTTATCGTAACGGATTATTATAATCTTTAAAAAATTTAAGAATATGGACTTTGTCATGAAATTAAAAGAAAAATTAGACAGGAAAAGATTTGTTTACACCCTGGAGCTCGATCCACCTTTAAATATGGATATCGAGCATCTTCTGTTGAATATAAAAACATATTTAACCCGGGCTGATGCAATCAATATTACCGATTGTCCTTTGGCCTGTTTAAGGATGAGCCCAATTGCTCTTTCTCATATTATTCAAGAAAAGCTTAACCTGGAAACTATTTTTCATATAACCTGTAGAGATAGAAATTTACTGGCTCTAAAAGCAGAATTATTGGGAGCCTATGCCCTGGGTGTTAAAAATATCCTGGCTATTACCGGTGACCACCCCAGAATGGGTGACCATGCAGAAGCTTCTGCTGTTTTTGATTTGGATTCAACTGGTTTAGTTAAAATGGTCCGGGAGCTCAATCAGGGACATTTTACAAAAGATAAAGCCTCAGACTACAAAACGGATTTTTCTATTGGTGTGGCAGGAAATCCCACTGCTCCGGACATGGGAAAAGAAGTACAAAGATTGGAAGAAAAAATTGCCGCAGGTGCTCATTTTATTCAAACCCAACCTGTTTTTAGTATCGAAATGCTGGAAAACTTTCTTGATTTGACTCGACATATCACAATCCCCAAGATTATCGGTATCATGCCTTTAAGAAGCAAAAAAATGGTCAATTATATTAACCGAAATCTTCCCCATATCTATGTTCCGGAAGGAATTGTAAATCGAATGGCAAATTCCGGTCTGGAAGAGGGAATCCGTATTGCACAGGAATTGAGAAAAGAAATTTTACCAATTAAAGAAGTAGCGGGTATTCATTTCTTCCCCATGAACCAGTTGACCATAATACCTCAATTAATCGGTGATGATTCTTGAATATATTATTATTTGTTTATTAATATTTTTTTGAAGGCATTGACTAGTTGTTGATTCTGTTCCTTGGTTCCGATAGTTACCCTGATATAGGTATCACAACCCCATATTTTGCCTGAACGGACAATAATACCTTCAGCCATGAGCTTTTTACAAACTAATTCTGCATCTTTTTTTAGATCAATAAAGATAAAATTCGCTTCGGTTGGAATATAAGAAAGATTCAATTGATTAAGTTGATGGTACAGAAATTTCTTACCTTGGCGATTGTTTATTAATAATCTTTTCCGATACTCATCATCTGAAAGAAATGCACTGGCAGCTGCCTGTGCCATACAGTTCACTGAATATGGTGGCTGTACCTTTTTTAAACAAGTAATCAGCTCCTTTTGGGCTATTCCAAACCCCACCCGCAGGCCGGCCATACCACCAATTTTGGAAAAAGTACGCAATGTAACAATATGATGGTTATTTTCTTTTATCAATTTAATGCTATCTGGATAATCTTTACTTTCCACAAAATCAGAGTAAGCTTCATCTAATACAATAATAGCGCTCGCAGGAACTTTGTGTAAAAATTGCACCAGTTCCGAGTGTTTAAGAATAGTACCACTGGGGTTATAGGGATTACAAAGAAAGACAAGCCTGGTATTTTCAGTTATTCTACCGGCTATTCCCTCCAGATCAAGATATTGGCCTTTTAAAGGAATCGGTATCATCTTGCCACCAAATAACTCACAGGCACTTTCGTAAGTCTTAAAACCGTATTCCCCTATTACAACTTCATCACCAGGGGATACAAAACAGCTTCCTAATAAATATAAAAGCTCATCACCGCCATTAGTAATAATTATCATTTCAGGATCAATATTGTACTGAAAAGCCAGTTTATTACGTAGCAAACTGCTTGATCCATCCGGATAACTATGTATATTATTTAATTCGGATTTTAAAGCCTCTTTGACAACGGCTGAAGGTCCCAAAACACTCTCATTGGTTGACAGGTTTATAACTTCCTTAAGCCCTAGATTTTTTTTGACATCATCTATAGATTGACCTGGTATGTAGGGTTGCAGTAATTTTACTTCTTTTCTTACTAAATCTTCTATAGCCATATATTGTAAACCCCTTTGTTTTCTGTATTAATAAAGTTTATTTTCTTCTTCGTTTTAATTCCTCTAAAATTGCCTGGTAGGGTATGCCGTAATAAGATAAAGCTACCAGGGTATGAAACCAAAGATCGGCAGTTTCGTAAATAATCTGTTTTTTGTCCTGATCTTTCAGGGCAATTAATACTTCAGCTGCCTCTTCGGCTATTTTTTTAGGCATTTTTTCTCCCGGGCTGGCAAATAATTTACATACATAGGATTCCGGCTGAAAATTTTTTTTCCGGTCTTCAAATATCAGTATTAATTCATCCAGAATATCAATCTTATTCTTCAGTTGCTCCTTTGAAAAAGATACCTCTTTTCCTTCAATGTCACGATAAAAACAGGAATAAGAACCGGTATGGCAGGCGGTTCCTTGCTGTTCCACTTTAATCAGCAATGTATCAGAATCACAGTCCAACAGTATCTGTTTTACTTTTTGAGTATGACCGGAGGTTTCCCCTTTAAACCATAACTTTTTCCGACTACGGCTATAAAAACAGGTTTTTCCGCTTTGCAAAGTTTTTTTCAAGGATTCTTCATTCATATAAGCCAACATTAAAACCTGGTTACTGTTTTCATCCTGAATTATTGCCGGAATTAATCCTTCCTGATTGTATTTTAATTGCCCTAACAATTCCCCATTTTTTTTCATCACTTACTCCAATCTAATTGATACACCTTTATTAGCCAGATATTGTTTTACCTCTGCAATAGTAACTTCTTTGCGGTGAAAAATTGAAG
>CAZPII010000179.1:0-3998 GCA_964586485.1 uncultured Atribacterota bacterium
CTGCTGGGAAATAGTGAAGCATTTTCCGGAATTATTAATAGATATAAAGGAATGGTTTATAATTTAGCTTACCGCATGTGTGGAAATTACCATGATTCCGAAGATATTACCCAGGAGGCTTTTGTAAAGACTTACCAATCTTTATCTCATTACAATCCCTCATTTCGTTTTTCTACCTGGCTTTATCAGATTGCCCTTAATATAACCAGAGACCGGATAAAAAAGAAGGGTACAGTTAATATTTCCCTGGATAATTCTTTGGCAAATGGAAAAAATATGAAAGATGAGCTGGTTACTTCTCAAGACAGTAATCCGGAGCATTGTTTGGATAATCAGGAAAGGAAAGAGAATATCCAGAAGGCAATAATAGCTTTGCCGATACAGTATCGCGAAATTATTGTTTTAAGACATTTACAGGAATTAAGTTACCACGAAATAGCCTCAATTTTAAAAATATCTCCGGACACAGCGAGAGTGCGATTATACCGAGCTCGAGAACAGCTGAAAAAAATATTAAAAAAATTTCATAATTAGTGTAACATCCCTTCCATTTATTCGTATAACATAATAGAAGACGAAATATTTTTCAACTAATTTATAAAAAAAATTAATTTTTATGGGTGAAAAGATAAAATGAAATGCCAAAAAGCACAACAATTAATGCAGGAATATCTGGATGAACATCTTTCGGTAAATGAGAAGAAAGAGTTGGAAGATCATCTTCAATCCTGCTCTGCCTGCCGGGAAGAGCTGAAGGATTGGCAACTTTTCTTTTCAGATGTTGGCAGGTTAGCCGGAGAGCAACCGGTTCCCGAGGGCATGACCCGGACAATTATGCAAAAAATTCAAACTGAAGAACTGACTGTTAAGCCATCTGTATGGGAAAGAATAAAACATGTTTTAACTATTCCACGCTTTTCCTTTAGATGGATTGGAGCAGCTGCCGTATCTATAATTGCATTGGTGCTGTTTGTTAATTTTATCTGGCTTTCACCCGAGAATTATCCCAATGGATTAACTGAGGTTCAGTTCAGTTTAAGAGCTGGAGCAGAATCCTTAAGCAGTGTTGCAGTGGTAGGTGATTTTAATGACTGGAACCCTGATAAACATCTTTTGAAAGATCAGGACGAAGACGGTATCTGGACAGCCACTTTAAGGCTGAAACCTGGGAGATATGAATATATGTTTATCCTGGACGGACAGGAATGGGTTCCTGATCCGGAAGCCTATCGCTACGTGCGGGACGGTTTTGGCAACAAGAATGCAGTGATTGAGATTGATAATTGCAGCTGAAAATAGTATCGAGTATGTAGTATCGTGTATCGAGTGAAAGAATGCAAGCATATTTTCTGGCAGGGATGTAAGATTGGAAAAATGCAAAAAATATTTTCGGCATAAAAGCCGAAAATAAAGAGAAGAAAAAATGAAAATAACTGAAAAATATGAACAAAAACGAAATAGCATCAATCTAAACAAGATAGGTATACTGGGGATAAGCTTTATGCTGATCTTGTTTGTTTTTTGCCAACCAATCTTTTCCCAGGACTCTAATCCGGCTTCAGGCTTTCTCTGGCTGGAAAAAGAGCTGGAACAATCTAGGTACAGCGGATTTCAAAAACGCATGATTATCACAGCTAGCCAGGAACTATTAGAATTGGATGCAAATTTTGCAGAATTAAAGAAAGTATTGACTACAAGCATTAATAATAATTTTGATGCTTATAATATAAAAAAAATATTGGAAGTGCTTATTGAAGCTAAAAAGAAGGGTATATCTGAAAAATCTCTCATCAGCAAGTTTAAAGAGGGTTTAGCCAAAAAAATAGATGAGCCATTAATAGTACAGGCTATTATGAGAGAAGCAGAAAATCTGGAGATTGCCACGAATTTATTAAAAGATTATAGGTTAGAGGAAGACACCGAAGAACATGATGTAGTCGTTGAATCATTGGCAGAAGGCTTAAATAACGGTGTTCCGCAGGATTCATTATCTGAAGTGTTATCCAGAAGTGTCAAACAGGGTAAAAATACCCAGGAAATTATTGAAGTAAGCACCGAGCTGGGCAATTTGAGCCTGCGTGCTTATGAGTTTGGTTTTTCGGAAGATGAAGTAAACGAGGTATTTCAGAGAGCCGTATCAAATAGAAGTGACACTGAGGGTATTTGTGAGGATATTCAGGATATGCTGATTGGAGCAATGGCAGCCAAAATAAATATGGCTTCCGGAAAAAGTTCATCAGGTAATGGACAGAGTACTTCTTCCTCTGATATAACCAGCAGTGAGGGAAATGCAGAAGAAAACAGCTCAAGTACAGATATTACCCCATCTTCGGATAGCGGAACAAGTTCCGGCCCAACCGATGCCGACGATAAACCTGATGACGACAAGCCTGATGATGACGATACTTCTTCACCCCCGGAAAATTAAACTAGGCTTTTAAAGTTCTTTAAAAACAGAATAGAGAATGATAAGTAGTAACGAGCGAAAAACTGGAAGCCTATTTTCTTGCAAGGATGGAAGATTGGAAAATTGCAAGAATGGGGAAGAATAAAATACGCTGCAATCTCATCCAATTCTACCCGCATAGACTTGAACTGAAAACAGAAAAATGATAACTGAAAACCACTCACAGTTATTCCAACAGTTGCAAGGTGCTTGACTTTTAAGCTCGAATATATTATAAATGATACTGATTGCTTATAAAGGCTGGTCTCAAAAGCCCGTATGAGGTCGACATGCGGTAAATTTATCTGTAAAATAGTTATTAAGTGTTTACAGCTAAAGAGCTCACGAGTCCAGATAATCGAGGAGGAATTAATTAATTTCTCGTAAAAATCCATGGAAAATAGAAAATTAAAGAAAAAATTAAGAAACACGAAAAAACGAAAGGAGAATTCTTAATGAAGAAATTATTAGTACTATTACTGATCTCAATTATGGCTATATTTGTTTTTGCCGGATGTGACGGCGTAGTCCCCGGTGAAGGCGAAGGTGAAGGCGAAGGTGAAGGCGAAATCGAAGAAGTTATTGTAGAAGTAGAGGATGAAGTTGTAGTAGGTGATAAGACCTACGTTAAAGGTGGGTCTCGTGATATTACCGTAACTTTTCCAGCTCCAGTAGAAGTGGCAGTGGCTTACGTAACTGAATGTAGCGGAGGAATTACTGCTTCAGTACTTGAAACTGATAGATTTAGTACAACTGGCCTTTCCCCAATTCCTATGTGGCCCAATGAAGATAAAACTGTCTGGACTGCGTCACATACATTTACAGGGGACGACTGTTGTTCATCCTATGTCATGATAGAAGCCGGTGAGTGTGAAGCAGATGTCTGTATTTACTACCCGGTGGTTGTTGATTCCGGATATCCATATGCTGGTATTGAAATAACTGCAGATGGTGAGGATTGCCTCTGTGGTGGTTGTGAGATTTCTTTCTCTACTGATGTTATATCCGGAGATGCCTGTACTCCTGATGAAGTATGTTGTGGTGATGATTGCTCTGGTTTAGCCGGATGGTCAATCAGACTGTTTGATGAATGGCCCTTTGATGAATGTTGTGATACCGCATGTGAAGAACCGATTTTCACCGCCAGTGGAACCGATTGTCCGATTGACGCCATTACCGGTTGTTTAGGAGGAGACATAGACCTAGCAGGAGATGAAGAACTTGAATACTGGGCCTTTATTAATTTAGCTGATGAAGTAGGCTGGGAAACTTCTTATTATGCACAGATACTTGTTGATAGTTCCTGTGGAATAACTGTAAATGAATGGGTAGAGCCCGATACAGGAGATGAATGCATAGTCCCATATGCCGATGACCCGAATGTTAATATAATCGGTGATGATTGTGACGATTAATTTATAATGGATAATAATGATTCAACTTGATAAAATTACATTTTAATATTACACAAAATAAAAATGTAATCAGTGAGAATAAAAGAAAAAGAGAGCTAATGTAAATTAGCTCTCTTTTTCTTTTATTGACAATAAAT
>CAZPII010000180.1:0-3985 GCA_964586485.1 uncultured Atribacterota bacterium
ATTTGCACTATACTATAAAGATGGTTCTTTAAAATATGTGCAACTCCTGTCCATTAATTAATTTTTAATTAATTAATATTTTCTGCTGTAAAATTGCCTTTAATACTTTCTTCTGGTAAAATAAAAAATATAAATAACTTTACATTAAATTAAGGGGGACATAAGAAATGAGATTAAATATTAAATTAATGACTTTAACTTTGTTAATCTGTTTATTAATAGGTTCTATTAATGTATTTGCACAGATAGAAGTGCCTATTAAAGCAGAGTTGCCAGTAGCACTAACTAATCCTGGACAGAGTCCAGAAAGTGCTATTGTTGGGTTATTAGCAAAAAGACTTGGCTTGGAAATTACTTCAGAAAACTTTCTAAAACCTGAGCAATTAGAAGGTATGAATTCACTTATTCTTATCTTGGGAGGAAGTGGAAAAGGACTTGGTGCTGCAGGAGTAGACCTTGATGCAGAGGTTGACAGAGCGAATAGTTTAATAGAATATGCCCAAGAAAATGGGATAACCATTATTGGGATGCACATTGGTGGAAGTGAAAGGCTTGGTGATAATTCCATGGTTATGATAGATACTATAGCTCACCAATGTGATTATCTGGTGGTTAGAGAGGATGGAAATAAGGACGATCTTTTCACTAATATAGCTGAAGAAAATGATATCCCCCTAACTTTGATTGAGAAGACTACAGAAACCTCTGATGTGCTTGAAGGACTTTTTCTTGAAGAAGAAACAGTGGAAGAAGTAGAGGAAGAGAAGAAAGAGGAATAGAAATTGATAAATAAAGTTTCAGTTCAATTCCTGATTTAACTAAATTGAAGAAAATAGAGAATATATCTACCGCTTTTTATATAATAAAGGATAGATATGTTCTCTACTTATATTTTCATATATCTTAGTAATATTTCACATATACTTGAATAAGCAACATAAAAACATAAAAATATTTTGTGTAGTATGCATTAATTTGGACTATTGGACCAGAAAGTTAAATATTAGAAAAAAATTTTGATACAACTGCTTAATTTAAGTAAAAAAATAAGAGAGAGGTGATAAATAAAATCAGTAAAAAAATTACGGTAAATTTATTATTGATTAATTAGAACTCTACTATCCAACTACATAAATATACTTAAAAAACTAAGTGAATCTTGAATTAATGAAAATGTGAGTATTATTTGAATAATGATAAGGAGGTTAATTTAATGGGTGAAGTAACTGAAATAATTATTGCTTTTCTAGCAATGGGGGCGACTTTTTTTGCGGGGTTTAAATTTAAGCTGCCAGTTGGAATGATTATGATTCTTGCTTCTATAGCAGCAGCTTTGGTAGTGGGTTTTGGCATTCCAATACAACACTTGGTAGAAGGTGCTTTTTATTTTGAACATTTAATGAGTCTGATAATTACGGGAATGTTATTTATTGGTGTTATGACCTCTACCGGTGCTCTTGATGCGATTACCAGATGGATTATGTATAAATCATATACTCAACCCAATTTATTATTAGCAATTCTGGCTGTTATTATTATGTTTCCTGCTATGATTACCGGTTCAACACCTGTTGCAGTTTTAACTACCGGTGTATTAGTTGCTCCAATTTTAAGAAGAATGAATATTCCCAAATTAGAAACTGCCGGAATTATCGGTATGGCTGCTTTAATGGGCCAAAGCGCCCCACCGGTTAATGTAATGGTTATGATTATTTGTACCAGCACATTTATGCCTTATGAAGGATTTGGTCTTCCCTTGGCTCTCTTAACTTTCCCATTAGCAATTCTATCTGCCATTGTACTGGGTAGGAAATATATTTCTGTTGAATCCTTAAAAAAATTGGTGGATGAGGATTTAGAAAACAAAAAAATTCTCCCCAGTGGAAAAATATTTGTGCAATTCATTCCCTTAATATTATTAACTCTATTGATGATTTTACCCAGGATATGGCCTTTTAGCTTCCCTGATCCGAGCATGGCTTTAATCTTTGTAATCTGTGCAATTGTTTCTCTTTTTACCGGAGTAAAAAGAATCAGTTTTATCCAGCAGTCATTAGAAACTTTTAAAGAGGCCTTTGTGGTTATGGTTTTGTTTGTAGGAATGGGAGTATTTGTTCATTTTCTGTCATTAACAGGAGGAAAAGGTTTTCTAGCAGCAATCACTGTTTCGCTGCCACAATGGGCTTTGTATATTAGTTCTGCTGTTATGCCACCCATACTCGGGGGACCAATTGTACCCTTTGGAACATCAGCAATATTGGGTCCGCCAATTGTACTAGCCTTTAGTGCCAAGAATGCAATTATTGTTACCTCAGGTCTTTCTTTGTTTTTATCATTAGGATGTCTGGCACCACCCACAGCACTAAGTTCTCTGTTTGCAGCAAGATTAGTTGGTTTAGAAGATCAGTATATGAAAGTTACCTGGCGTGTGTGGAAACTAGCATTGCTTACCGGTGTAATTGGTTTCTTAGTGATGTATTTTGCTAATCCAATTGCCAGTATTTTAGGGTTGTAGCAAATATTTAGAAAGAAAATAGGAGGAGGTATTTTACCGAGATGAATATTTTTCAATTTTATAAATTTATTTACCATTTCATTTACATATATATTGTTATAATGTGTGTTTGGAGTATTTTTAAGAGCAGTAATATACATGATGGTAAACACCATCCATTTGTTAGGCAGCTTGGATATGCTCTTATTATGGTACCTTTTCTGTTAAGATTTTTGGGAATTAAATAAAAAATGTTAAGAGGAGGGAAATTATATAATGAATGATAGTAAGATTATTAAGAATGGCATAATTGCCCTGGCCATAGTCTTATTTATTTTAGCTCTTGCCAGTATATATTTTATGAGACAACATATTGAAGAGCCCATTGTAGAAGGCCCGGGTGTTACCAGGGTAGGTATGTTAAGTGAATATCATGAGGGAATAAAAGGCACAAGGGTAGATACAGAAGTTTATTATTTAGAAGGAGAAGAACCGGGTGCCACTATGTTTATTTTGGGAGGAACACATCCATGTGAACCTGACGCAATGCTAAGTGCCGTTCAGTTTATTGAAAATGCGGTTGTAGAGCAGGGACGTTTGATTGTTATTCCCCGAGCTCAAAGGTCAGGGTTTGATGTAGGTGAAGCAGGATGGGGATTTCCCCCTCGTTACCATATTATGCAGGATGATGGTAACATGAGGTGGTTTCGGTTTGGATCCAGGAGGATGGACATAACTGTTGAATGGCCTATGCCGACTGTTTTTGTAAATTATCCTTCTGGCCAGGTACTTTCGGATCATGAAACCTTAAACTTAAACCGTAACTATCCCGGAAGACCAGATGGTAGAATGGCTCAACAATTGGCTTATGCCATAGTGCAATTAATTAAAGAAGAAAATGCCGTTGTATCAATTGACCCGCATGAGGCACCACCTAATCGCCCGTTGGTTAATGCATTAGCTGCTCATCAGGATGCAATTGACCTTGCCAGTTTATCAAATTTGAATATGGAAATGTTCTGGGACGTAAATGTACGGTTAGAGGTCTCACCAGTAAATTTACGGGGACTATCACATCGTGAATGGGGAGACAATACCGATACATTAGCTGTATTGGTTGAAACCGTTAGCCCTATGCATGGGCCGATACGAGGTAAGGCAACAGAGAAATTAATTCTAGACGCCCAGGATGATGTAGAGTTAATGGCTGCAAGGGCGGGAAGAGCATTCACTAGCTATGATGAAGATGGCTGGCCCATTAGTATCAGAAATGCTCGACATGTACAGCATTATATGGAGCTTGCAAATGCCTGGAATGAGTTAAATCCTGAAAATCCAATTATAATTAACAATATGCCTACTTATGATGAGATTGTGGAAAACGGTATTGGCCATTACCTAGCAGTAGTGGACGAACCTGAACCACGCCTCTTCCCAATTCCAGGAATTTCTGAATTTTTCTTCAATGAAGGAAGACCTTTGTGGGGTTAC
>CAZPII010000181.1:0-3906 GCA_964586485.1 uncultured Atribacterota bacterium
TGTTGTTTTAAAATAAGCCTTTTCTTTTTTAATGATAACCTGGGAAGATCTATTTTTTGACCGGAGAAGGAATGATAAATACGCAGAAATGGTATCTTATTCCTCTTTAGACAGAATAGATTATTGCTATAATAAAGGAAATCATATCCGGTATTCCCTTCTATCGGGAAGGATGAGGGAAGCATTTCACCGGGCTGTAGAATCTTTTCCACCAACAGATAGGTATCAGGTAGGTTTTGCTTTAAACGTTCTAAATATTCTTGGGGGTTAAAAAGGCCGTCAAGGTGATCAATTCTTAAACCGGATATATTGCCTTTACGGACCTCCTCAAAGATTAGCTGATGTGTAGCATCAAAAACAGTTTTCTTTTCAGCCCTCAGGCATATTAATTCATTGATACTGAAAAAACGCCGGTAATTAATCATTTTCCTGGCTATTTTCCAGTGAGAGAGCAGGTAATGTTGACGGGAAAGGAGTTTCTGCCAGAAGGAAAAGTAGTCCCGATGGGAGAGGTTTTTGTTAATTTCTTCCAATAACCATTGAATTTTGTCTGGTTCTTTTCTGGGAATAGAATCCCGTTTTTCCGGCATAAGTTTTAAAAAAAGAGAAAATATTTCCTCAAAATCCTGATTACTTAATGGTAAACGAAAGTCATGATAACCAATATAAAATTTCCCTTTTTCATAAAGAAGTTGAATAAGTCTCTCCTCAAGACAATGCTTTAAGGGTTTTTCCAGAAAAGGAAATAGCAATTTATTTTTCAAAGAAGAATTTTTTGTTTGCCAGGTGATATCGAAAAATTCTCCATAAACAGATTTCTTGCCTTTTTGCAGCACATCAAATAGATAGGGGTTGGAAGGGTGATAAGCCATATGATTGGGAACAATATCCTGCAACCAACCCAAATTTTCCTTTTTAACCAGTTCTGCTAAGTGATTAAATGACTTTTCTCCACCCAGCTGACCATCAATTTTTCTGAAATCAATCAAGTCATACCCATGTTGACTTTCTGATTTGGATTCCAGAATTGGGGAGGCATAAATATCTGAAATCCCCAGATCTTTGAGATAAGGAATAATCTTTTCCGCATCTGCGAACCTGAAGGATGGATTAAATTGAATACGGTAAGTGGATAAAGGTATTCGCATTATCATACTCCAATATTCAGCATCATACCCAGTTTTTTAAATTCTTCCAACCAGGATTTGGCTTTTTCATCTCCCTGGTTTGTTTTTTCCTGATAGACAGGGGTGATTTCCTGTTTCATCTGAAAATATATATTTTGAGCTTCCCAGAGCTGAAGTTGAATATCAATTTCTTTCAGTTGATCCAATACACTGGTAATTTCCCGGATTTGGTTTATATCATCAGTTTTATGGCTTAATTCTTCCAGTTTTCGGTTGACCCAGCCACTTATCTTGAATGCAAGAGTGGCATGGTCGATGTTGATAGACCAATCCTGTATTTCCTGGATAAGATCCGCCAGTTTGTCCAGATCTATTGATTCTTCGGAAAATACTTTTTTTAGTTCCTGATTAATTGCCTGTTCGGTAATAACAACTAGAGAAAGGGGCATAGGTATATTAAGTTGTTTCAGGAAATTCATGATTGCATAATTGTCTGAATAGAGTTTGGCGATACTTCTTTCAGTTTGTTCCAAATTTGGCTGGAGTATTTTTTGCATAACTTTTCTCTGCTCATCTTTAAATAAATGCCAGAGAGAGTAACTATTAGTACCAAAATGCTTATCAATTAATCTAATGATATCAGCAATATTGGCCTGGTCAAAAACTGTACTGATTTCCTCAAACATTTTTTGATAGGCCTGTTCACCCATATAACTTCTAACACCACCGTTTACATTGTGATCTCCCAGATGAAGAAACGCAAAACTTATTTTGTCTTCTTCCAGGGTAACTTGTGATTTTATGCTTGCTTGTCCAATGGCAATTTTTAATAGACCATTTTCCCATCTATCCATTTCATCCTGAGTGACTTGATAGGCATAAATTGTTTTTTGTTTTCCGTCAAACAGGGCAGAAATAGCATAATGTGCTCCAACCCTGAGAAGGTCAATAATTGCCGGACGTACCATTAACTGATAAATTTTGGCACCATTATCATAACGTTTGATGTTGCTGGGGGCTTGTTCCAGTTTTTTTAAATATACCGGTTCAAGGTCAATTTCTCCCAGTTCTTTGGCTAACTGAATACAGCGTGCAGCATATTGCATAACCTGGGTTGTTTCAATTCCCGATAATTCATCAAAAAACCAGCCACAACTGGTATACATAAGCATGGCATTACGCTGCATTTCTAATAATTTAATAGCTCTGTTCATTTCATTTTGATCTAAAGGATGATTGCCGTATTTTTCAAAAAAGCCGTTTATGTTTTCCATATTTCGATTCAGAATAATATCTATGTATTCATTTCTGGTTTTCCAGATATCCTTAAAGTAGCCTGGTGCAACTTTTTCAAAGAGAATAATAGCCTGGTCTCTTAACCAATCCATAGCTTCCCTTAAAGGTTTTCTCCATTGTTGATTCCATTTCGGATTCATGCCGGTATTGCAGCCACAATCGTTTCGCCATCTTTCAATTCCGTGAACACAGCTCCAGGATGTATTATCTATAATCTGCACTTTATAAGTAGGTGGGTGAAATTCCAGATATTCTCCATAATTGGTTATTCTGGCTGATTGATTTTCTTCAATATGATGCAGGCAATAAGATAGAGCCATATCACCAAAGCGATGATGATGGCCAAATGTTTCCCCATCAGTGGCAATATGGACCAATTCTTGTTTTTTGGTATCTTCTGAAAAGTTGTTCATTAATTGATCGGCAAATTTTTCACCATTACGCAGAAGATTCCCAAAACTTACTTCATGAGCCAGGGCACCATTGTAAAAAAAGATATAAATTGATTTACCTGAAGGCAAGGGGCAGAGATAGGCTTGTTTGAAATCAATATTTCCATTTTTTACCTCCTGCCATTCAGCATCATCTTCCATTTTCTTTATTTTAGCAGCCTGGTGAGGGGCAAGAATAGTGTATTCAATTCCTGAATCAGCCAACGTTTCCAGTGTGGCATAATCAACCGCTGTTTCCGGTAACCACATACCTTCTGGCTCGCGTCCAAATCGTTCCTTAAAATCTTTGATTCCCCAGTATACCTGGGTATATTTATCCCGTTGATTAGCCAGTGGCATAATCAAATGATTATAGACTTGCGCTATTGCAGAACCATGGCCGTTAAATTTTTCTTGACTTATTTTATCAGCATCTAAAATTGACTGATAAATTTCCGGTTGGTGTTTTTCCATCCAGGAGAGTAGGGTTGGCCCAAAATTAAAATTGATTTGACTATAATTATTAACAATACTGGCAATATCTCCCTCTTCATCCAGAATACGGGAGGCAGTATTGGTTTTATAACATTCTTCGGATATTCGCTCATTCCAGTCATGAAAGGGATAAGCAGAATCCTGTAATTCAATGTCTTCCAGCCAGGGATTTTCCCTGGGAGGTTGATAGAAATGACCGTGTATACAGATATACCTATTCTTTTCCATTTTTAATATTAACTCCTTTTGCTTTATATAAAACAAATTGATAAGGTTTCATGGTTATTGATTTGTCTTCAGGGAAAATATTGGAAATAAAGGTATTATTTCCCAGCCATTTTTGCTGGTTAGAGTCTATAAGAAGCTCCCATTTAGCTGAACATAAAGACAAATCAAATTTTTTTAATTTAACTTCATTATCCCGACAGCGAAAGTTAGACAACAATAAAAATCTACGACCTTTATCTATATCAGTTCTTTGTTGAACAAGAATTTTGTTTTCTTCTGAATCCCATACCTTAATTTGCTTTCTGGCAGGACATTGCAATAACGGGTAT
>CAZPII010000182.1:0-3895 GCA_964586485.1 uncultured Atribacterota bacterium
GTCAGGATAATCCCGGCAATACCAGGCAAGGTTAGTGTTGCATTTAGAATTGCCAACCCACCCATAACTAAGAGTAAACATACTACTAAAGCTAAATCTGCAACCAGTCCAAATCCTTTATAGAAAATGACCATGAATATTAGAATCAATGCTAAACCTACTAATCCTGCTTTCAGGCCACGATCAATAGAGTCTTTCCCAAGAGTAGGTCCAACTGAACGGTTTTCCAAAATCTTAACCTCTACCGGGAGGGCTCCGCTTCTTAACAATAAAGCCAGTCTTTGGGCTTCTTCCACAGTAAATTGGCCCGAAATAGAAGCCTGGCCATCAGGAATTGTTTCTTGCACCACAGGAGCGGATATTTCCTGTCCATCCAGGGTAATAGCCAATACTTTCCCTACATTTCTCATAGTTGCCTGTTCAAACAGTCTGGCTCCTTCTTCATCAAATTCTAATACTACGTTGGATCTGCCAAAACGATCATAAGAAGCCTGGGCATTTTTCAAATAAGCACCTGTTAACAATGTTTCACCACTTTCATCTTTGAACTCCAACAAGGCAGTCTTCCCGATAAGCCCTTCTGCCTCCTGAGGGTCATCCATGCCTGGTAGCTGAACTAAAATTCTTCTTTCTCCCTGACGTTGAATAACAGGTTCTTTTACACCTTCGGGGTCAATCCGGTTGCTAATAATCTCCAGTACCCGATTTACCGCATCACTGTCTACCGGAGCATTGGGAGTATCTACTGCCTCCAACACAATATGAGATCCACCCTGCAAATCAAGACCCAGGTTAATATTTTTTTCTAAAGGGAAGGCATAAAAAATGGCTATACCAATTACCAGGATAATCATCACTAATCTGATCATTCTTAATTGCTTCATATACAAACAACTCCTTTAAAGTAAATAAAAGTAAGAATAATTTTCTATCTATTAATTTTTTAACCAAATATTTTGTAATATCTAAAGAGTAATCAGTTTTTTAAGTGTGTAATAGAAATCTTCAAGATTTTAAGACAAAATACCTTATGATTATAATATTGAATGAATTTCTTTGTCAATTTATATCTAAGACAAAAATAGATATTTTCGGAAAATAGCTGTTTCTTTTTGTTATACTGAAAACATTTTCTTTTTACATAATTCTAAACACGAAGAAAGGCAGGTTTGGTAACCTGCCTTATCATTTTATTATATTGTTGTTTCTTAAAAACTATTTTTCTCTTTTTGAGCCAATAGCATTCCTGGTGGTATTAATTTTAATATCTTTGGAGATTTCTAAAGTAAATACATCACCTTTTATATCCCTTATAACACCATATATACCGCCTATAGTAATTACCTTATCACCAACTTTTAAGCTTTCTAGCATTTCCTTATGTTTTTTCTGTCTTTGTTGTTGTGGGCGTATTAGAATAAAATAAAAAATGGCAAATATAATAACTAAAGGCAAAAATTGCTGAATAGTTTGAGACATTTATTGTTTCACACCTTTCTTTTTTAAAATTCTTTTAAATTATACCTAATTAATCTATTTTTATCAAATATTTTGTATGTTTACCTTGTACAAAGAAAATTTTATTCACAATGATAAATAATTTTCGTAAAATCTTTTTTTAAATAAATCAAAATAATTTTCAGAAATTGCTTTTCTTGTTTCTTTCATTAAATTACTCATAAAGTAAAGATTATGAATGGTTCCCAGAATTGGAGCTAACATTTCTTTGGCCATATAAAGATGCCTGAGATAAGCTCGGGTAAAATTACGACAGACATAACACTGGCAATTTTTGTCGAGGGGAGATAAGTCATCCTTATATCTTGCATTTGCAATTGAAATTTTTCCATTATTAGTAAAAAGACTGCCATTCCTGCCGTTCCTGGTCGGCAAAACACAATCAAACATATCAATTCCCCTGGTTACCCCCTCCAGAATTGATTGAGGTGCACCAACACCCATTAAATACCTAGGTTTATTTTCAGGAAACAAAGGAACAGTGGCTTCAAGTATCTCATACATTAAGGGCTTGGGTTCTCCTACACTCAAACCCCCTAAAGCATAACCGGGAAAATCCAAATCAATCAATTTTTTAGCATTTTCTTTACGAATATCCGGGAAAATGCCTCCCTGCACAATACCAAACAAGGCTTGTTTTTTTAAATTGTGATAGGCTAAACATTTTTTTGCCCATTGAAATGTACGTTCAGCGGCAATTGTTACTTCATATTTAGAAGAAGGATAAGGTGTACATTGGTCAAAAACCATAGCAATATCCGAACCCAATGCCATCTGAATCTCCATTGACTTTTCCGGACCGATGAGATGTCTCGAACCATCAATATAGGATTGAAAAGTAACTCCTTCATCGGTAATTTTGTTGATTTTACCCAGACTAAAAACTTGAAACCCTCCGCTATCAGTCAATATTGCTTTATCCCATCCCATAAACTTGTGCAAACCACCGGCTTTGGAAATTAGTTTGTGACCCGGACGCAAAAATAAATGATAGGCATTACTTAAAAGAATAGAGAACCCTAAATCGCATATCTCTTTGGGAAGCATCCCTTTTATGGTGCCCTGAGTTCCAACAGGCATAAATACAGGCGTTTCCACCGTACCATGGTTTGTTTTAAGAAGACCCAGCCTTGCTTTGTTGTTTCTTTCTTCTGATGTTTTAGTAACAGTGAATCTTATAGTCATACAGTCATGCTCTTCCCCTGACGATTTTTTTATATTTCTGATTATCCTGGTTTGGACAATTTTTAGTTCTTTTTCTTTCGATTTTATATTTAACCTTTACCACCTTCTGAGAAGGTTGTTTTTTATGGTTAAATAAATGAATATCAAATAATAAACATCGCATCTCCAAAACTGTAAAAACGGTATTTTTCTTCAATAGCTTCCCGGTAAGCATTTAACAAATAGTCTTTTCCGGCAAATGCAGACGCTAACATCAAAGGCGTTGATCTGGGAAGATGAAAATTGGTAATAAGAGCTTTTACCGCCTTGAACTGGTATCCAGGATAAATAAATAAATCAGTCCAATATGTCCCTGCCATAACCTTATTTTTATTAACCGAAGATTCCAGTGCTCTTGTTACCGATGTTCCTACCCCAATAATCCTAGACTTATCCTGTAGTGCTTGATTGATTATTTTAGCATTTTCTACAGACATGGTATAAAGCTCTGCCTTCATTTTATGGTTTTCTACTTGGTTTACTTTCATTTTTTCAAAAGTACCTCTCCCGATATGTAAGGTTAAAAAGATAATTTTGATTCCCTTTTTTTTGATAGCTTCCAAAAGTTCCAGAGTAAAATGAAAACCAGCTGTAGGTGCGGCAATAGAGCCTTCCTGAGAAGCGTAGACAGTTTGATAAGAAGAGGTCTGCTCTAATTCTTTTTTGATATAGGGTGGTGTGGGCATTCTACCAATCTTACGCAATATTTCACTAAAATTACCCTCTACTTGCATCTTGATTAAGTAACTCCCGTCTTTTTCATCTTTATCTATAATCTCCCCCTCTAATTGAGAAGAAAAAACTATTTCTGAGCCATAATGAATTCTTCTTCCTGGCTTCAATAATACTTTCCATTGATGATCAGTAAATTTACGAATGAGTAAGGCTTCAACTTCCCCTCCGGTTTTTTTCTTATAACCTTGTAACCGAACCGGTAACACCTTGCTATCATTTAATACTATAATATCGCCTGATTGCAGAAAATTTATTATTTGGTAAAATTTTTTATGTTGTATGGAACCGCTTTTTCTCTCAAGGACCATTAATTTACTTTGGTCTCTTTTTTCTAAGGGTTCCTGAGCAATATAGCCAGGAGGCAAATTATAGTCAAAAAGATTTATATCCATCTATAACCTCTGTATTAGTAAATATC
>CAZPII010000183.1:0-3867 GCA_964586485.1 uncultured Atribacterota bacterium
TAATAAAAAAACATGCCAGTCACTGGTCTTTGGAAAGAATGGCCAATATTGACAGAAATATTTTGCGCATTGCAATTTATGAAATGGTTTTCATAGATAATATACCCAAGAGCGTATCCATCAATGAAGCTGTAGAACTAGCAAAAAAATACAGTACAGAAAGTTCTTTTGGTTTTGTAAATGGTGTATTGGGAAAAATTGAAAAAACAGAAATAAAATCATGATTTTGGATAATTTTAATGATTCAATACAATATGTTCTCCAGACAAGATACAGAAAAAATATATACCGTTAGCTATATTAACCGTCATATTCAACATCTTTTCAATTCTGATTCTTTATTACATAATGTAACTATTGTCGGGGAAATTAGCAATTTTAAATACCATTCCTCTGGTCATATGTATTTTGTTTTAAAAGATGATCAAAGCCAAATCAGGTGTGTTATGTTCCGGGGAAGTAATCTTGGTCTAAGCTTTGATCCTCGCGATGGTATGGAGGTAAAAGCACGGGGAGACATACGTATTTACGAGAGAAGAGGGGAATATCAGTTTTATGTATCCCAAATGACTGAAGCAGGCAAAGGAGCTCTTTTTGCTGCCTTTGAAGCCTTAAAGGAAAAACTCAAAAGTGAAGGTTTATTTAAGAAAGATGTTAAAAAAACCTTGCCAAAAATACCTCACAAGATTGCTGTAATTACATCACCAACAGGTGCGGCAATTAGGGATATTATCTCCGTTAGTTTGCGCAGATTTCCAAATATTCATATAATGGTTGTCCCCGCTCAGGTTCAGGGCAATGAAGCTGCTTTACAGATTTCTCAAAATATTGAATTTCTTAACAGGGTAGCACCAGAACTGGATTTTATCATTATTGGCAGGGGTGGAGGCTCAATAGAAGAATTATGGGCATTCAATGAGGAAGAGTTAGCCAGGGCTATATATTCATCTAAAATACCTATTGTTTCAGCGGTTGGTCATGAAACTGACTTTACTATTTCTGATTTTGTAGCAGATCTTCGGGCCCCGACACCTTCGGGAGCTGCTGAGATGACTATTCCTGATAAAGAAAATCTTGTTAGACATATAGAAGTTTTACAAGGTAAACTTACTCGAATGATAAGTCATATTTTGGAATTAAAAATACAAAAATATTCCAATCTTATAGATAATTTAAAATATCAAAGTCCAAAAAATAGAATTTTGCAACATATACAGACTATTGATGATATGAATAGCAGATTGAATTTAAATATAAAACATATTCTTAATATGAATGAGAACATTTTAAAAAAATATCGGGAAAAAATAATTGCTCTAAACCCTAAAGCGATATTGGACAGAGGTTATAGTATATGCTTTAAAATACCTGAAAGAATTATAATAAAAGATGCAAAACAGGTTAAAAAAGATGAACTGCTTGAAATAAAACTAAGTAAAGGTAATATTTCAGCTAGTGTCTCGGAAAGGAGAAAATAATAGATGACCGATAAGAAAAATAAGGATGAAAATATTTCTTTTGAAGAATCTTTAAAAAAATTAGAGAATATCGTTGAAGAACTTGAAAAAGGTGAACTTAATCTAGATGATGCCTTAAAATTGTATGAGGAAGGAATGCATTTTTCTGACCAATGTTTAGCAAAATTAAACGAATCAAAACAGAAAGTTGAAAAATTGACTAAAGAGGGGAATGAAAAATATCACACAGAACCTTTTTCTCCAGTCAATGATGAAGGGAATGAGAATGATTAAATGGAATTAGTTTCCTATATGCAGGAAAAGAAAAAGGTTATTGATCAATTTCTGGAAGAAAAACTTCCTTTAGAAAATCAAAATCCTTCTTTGATACATCGTTCTATGCGTTACAGTGTTTTAAATGGTGGCAAAAGAATTCGCCCCATCCTTACCATTATGACTGCCGAATTATTGGATCAACCCTCTGAAAAGGTTCTCCCTGCAGCAGCCGGAATAGAGTTAATCCATACTTTTTCTCTGATTCATGATGATTTACCCTGTATGGACAATGATGATTATCGTCGCGGAAAACTGGCAAATCATAAAGTTTTTGGTGAAGCCATAGCAGTGCTGACCGGAGACGCATTGTTGGTATCAGGCTTGGATTTTATTTCCAATAATTGCCGGGTAAGGGGTGTATCAAAAGCTTCAGTCATTGAAGCAATACAATATACCTTAGAAATGCTGGGTACTAAAAAAATGTTAGGTGGACAGGTAGATGATATCAGCTGGAAACATTACAAAGAGAACCCCAGGTATATTGAAGATATCTACCGAAAGAAAACATCAGCTTTAATCTGCGCCTCCTTAAAAACCGGAGCACTATTATCGCAAGCTAATAAAGAACAGATAGAATCACTGGTTAATTATGGTGAAAAAATGGGCTTGGCTTTTCAAATTATCGATGATTTATTAGACCTAAAACAGGATGACAAAGAAAAAGACAAACCAACCTATCCTGGAATTTTTGGAATTGAAAAAGCCAATAAGACAGCCCAGGAATACACTGATCAGGCTAAAGAATATATTTCCTTATTTGGAAATAAAGCAAAACTATTTTATGAATTAGCAGATTTCATAATCAATCGCCAAAAATAGAAAACAATAAATACTAGAAACAGGAGGAAGCATGCTGAGATCTCATAATCGCAGATATGACCAAATAAGACCGATCAAGATTACTCGGAACTATATAAAATATTCTGAAGGCTCTGTATTAATTGAAATGGGAGATACTAAAGTAATTTGCACAGCAAGTGTGGAAGAAAAAGTTCCTATTTTTTTAAGAGGAACCCAGCAGGGATGGGTTACTGCTGAATACTCTATGATCCCCAGAGCAAATCAAACACGTAATATCAGAGATTCCGTTAAAGGAAAAACAAGTGGCCGTTCTCAAGAAATCCAACGATTAGTGGGGAGATCCCTGAGAGCGATAATTGATTTAGAAAAACTTGGACCAAGAATGATTTGGATTGATTGTGATGTAATACAGGCAGACGGAGGGACCAGGACAACTTCTATTATCGGTTCTTTTATTGCCCTGGTAGATGCACTGAAGTATTTAAAAGCAGAAAAAAAAATTGAGACTGTTCCGATTACCCATTTTCTCGGGGCTATCAGTGTAGGAATTGTCAATGGTGAAATGTTACTCGATTTGGAATTTAAAGAGGATAGCCAGGCTCAGGTTGATATGAATATGGTTATGACAGAACGAGGAGAAGTAGTTGAAATACAGGGTACTGCTGAAGAAAGGCCTTTTTCTATGAGAAATCTAAATCAGCTAATTAGTTTAGCTGAAAAAGGCATTCAGCAGGTTGTAGAAAAAGAAAAAGAAATTATTGGAGAATTATAATAAGATGCTGAAATTGGTCCTTGCTTCCAGAAATGCCGGAAAAGTTAGGGAAATAAGAGATAAATTAAATAATTACCCGATAATCGTTGAATGTTTAAACGATTATCCTCAAATAGCAGAAATTAAAGAAAATGGTAAGACCTTTCATGACAATGCAATTATTAAGGCAAAAACTGTATCTGAGTTACTTGGTTTGCCGGCTTTAGCTGATGATTCAGGTTTGGAAATAGAGTATTTGGGCGGGAAACCGGGAGTTCTTTCTTCTCGTTGGGGAACCTCTGATCAGGAAAGAATCAACAAAGTAATTAAGGGATTACAAAATACCTCTGTTGAACAAAGAAATGCCCGTTTTGTTTGTGTGATGACCCTTTTTACTAAAGAGAAAGAATATTATATCACCCAAGGAATCTGTTCGGGAAGGATCACTTTATCCCCTCAAGGAAGTTTTGGATTTGGCTATGATCCTATTTTTATACCGGATGGTTATAATCAAACATTTGC
>CAZPII010000184.1:0-3857 GCA_964586485.1 uncultured Atribacterota bacterium
AATCTAAAAGTCTTTTTTTATCTATTGTTCTTATCTGATTACACTTAATCTTTGAGTTATTTTTTAGGTTTGTCTCTCTGTTAGAAAGAAAAACTTCAAAAGGGTAAACCTTTGAAATATTTGAAGTAATTGGAAGAACAGTTACTGTTTCTGAAAACATATTATTTCTATTGTTGGATATAATCAGGGCAGGTCTTGTTTTCCCTATTTCAGACCCCTTTACAGGCTCTAAGGAAACAAACCATATCTCTCCTTTTTTGGGAAAATCCATATTATTTCCAACCTTCTAAAGTAATACTTTCCCACTCTTCATTTATCTCTTTATCTTCTTTACAAGTTGCTTTGTATCCTTCTATAAGAATTTTATCTAATTTTTCTTTTTTTATTCTATCAATTTTTTCTTTTATAGCTGCAGAAATAAAAGAACTTTTATTGGGAATATTTTTTATTTCTTTATCAATTTCCTCTGGTATAGTAATATTCAATCTCTTCAAGTGTATCACCTCCTGTATTTATTATACATCATATTATACTCAAGTCAAATAAAAAAATCCTGAAACAGGTATTGATTACTATTTACAATCTATATACCTGCTTCAGGATTCATAAATTAATATTTATTGTCAAAAGAAGCGTTCCATGACATTTTTAGGAAACAGTAACTTCAACAGAGGTTACCGCAGATTTTCCATTTGAGTCGGTTACGGTAAGTGTAACCGTATATGTAGCTCCTGCAGAATAGGAATGGGTAACAATTGAACCGGTATCTGTGTTCCCATCACCAAAATCCCATTCATAACTTTCTATGGTTCCACCAGCCCCACAGTCACCGCTTACCACAGAATCAGTTCCATCAAAGGTAATATTTTCTCCAATTGCTACATCGGGAGGATCAGGGATTGTTTTTATTGAAGCAGTCGGCCCGCTGGCATCCCCTGCTTCTACTGTTATTGTATCAATGCCCTGATTATCAAAATAGTCGGTTACTGTTAGTGTTACCACATAAGTTCCGGGCGTGTCATAAGTATGAGTAACTACTTTAGACGATGAAGTACTACCATCACCGAGGTCCCAGTAGAATGATTTAATTCCAGTAGTAAGACATTCAGAATTACTATTTCTTTGATCACAAGATTGGGAACCATCAAAGGTAACTGCTAGAGGTATATTCCCTGCGGGAGGGGATGGTTCTGTCAATATCTTGGCTACGGGGGGAATAAAATCAATACCAGGCTGAATTGCAGGCAAATCAACTGTTAAGGATTTGCTAATGCTATGTCCGGCACCATCAGTACCAATCATAGTAATAGTTGCGGTTAATTCTGTTATCATTGGATTCATAGTTATATAATCTATAACTTCTTGAAAATATAATGGCATATTATCAATTTCAGTAATTGCTCCTGCTGTTCCAGGTGAATTGGAGGGGCTTACATAAAAAGTTGCACCAACTGTTCTGGATAGGCCAGGTATTAAAACACCATCATTGTAATACTTGTAACTAAAACCTTCTCCTATAAATTCTACCTGGTTAAGCGAATAAACTTCTAAACTAATAGTACCTTCAGCAAGGTCAATTTGGGTGTACTCAAGTCTTATCTGCGCTTTTGGGTCAAAGACATTTAATATTCCTTCACCAAACCAGTTACATCCGGAAAGAGCAAATCCCAGAATTAATAATACAGATAAAAACAGGATAATTTTCTTTTTTTCTTCAAATATATTTTTTGGCAATCCCTTCCCCTCCCTTTTTTTAATTTAATCGGAGATTAATTCGTATTGCGTCGTGCGTATTGCGTATTGTGTCGAAATACAAATAAATATTACATTTTAACTAAATACTAAATACTATTTTATACCTGTATGAGATTGCTTCGTCGCTTTGCTCCTCGCAATGACAGAAAAAATAAAGCAAGTTTTCAGTTATCAGTTTACAGTTAAATTCAAAAATACAATATACAATTTACCAATCAAAACAGTATAACGCTATAAAAACAAAGAATTTGAAATCTTTGTTGAATCCAAAAACTAAAAACCCTTAAACCAACTAATTAACCAATTAACTAAATACCAAATACTAACGACTAACGACTATTTTATTTCCAATAATTCCCACATCGTTTTACTACACATTAAATACCTTGGGCTTAATACCTATTTAACAATTATTGCATACTCATATTAAACGCAATACGCAATACTCGATACGCATCACGAATTAATATTCCACCAGATGGGCGGTAATCAGTATAATTATCTCGGTTCTTTTCTTTGTACGGTTTCTAAACTTAAATAATTCACCTAATACCGGTATTTCACTCAAGATGGGTATTCTTCTGATTGTTTCAATTTCCTCTGAAGAGATCAATCCTCCAATAACATTAGTAACTCCCAGAGGTGAACGTATAATGGCCTGTTCCTGGCGAGAATTGATTACCGGATAACCCTGTATTAATTCTGAGCCAAGTGATTCTACTTTAATATCACATTCCATAGTTATTTTATCATCCATACTCAATCTGGGAGTAATGGTCATATTCAAACCAACATCAAGATATCGTATAGTCTCAATTCCTTCCGCAGTAATTTCGCGAATTGGTATTTTTGAACCTGAAAGAATAATAGCTTCTTTTCCGTCAAGAGTAAGTATTTTTGGGTTTGAAAGAATATTTGATTCACCTTCTCTAATCAAAGCATCCAGTTTTGCCTGTACTAATCCACGTCTTTCAAAAGATCCGCCCAGGGTGAGCTCTCCAAAAGTAATTTGGCCCTGGATCAAATTACCGGATTCATCGGTAGCACTACCTGAGCTCCATGATATTCCCAGATCCTTCTCTGCATCCAAGCTTATTTCTACGATTTTAGATTCAATCATAATCTGTGGTGCGCGTTTATCAAGTCCTTCTATCATGGTTGTAATATTTTCTATTTCTTCATGATTTCCTTTGACAATAATTTCATTTTGACGGTTATCAATGATAATTCTTTCTTCATCGGGAATAATAATTCTCAACATATTTCTGATAGCTTCGACTTCTTCGGCAAAGGTAGCATTATCAATTTTAAAAGTCCTGGTGATTAAGCTAGTGTCCATTTCTTCTATCAACTCTTCAGCTTTGGCTACCGCTTCCAAAGTGCCTTCTACAATCATGGAATTTAGTCGGGTATCTGTGGTTATTTTTATATTACCGTCTTCACCAAAATAGCTATCCAGAACGCTTTTCATATTTTCTACATCAGCATTTTCCAGATGGACAATGCGGGTTATTCTTTCCTTATAAGTTTCAATGATTTCCGGAGTACCAATAATCAGAGCATTACCAACCTGAGTATAGCTTAATCTTTTTAATTTTAATATCCAGTCCAGCGCTTCTTTGAAGGAAACATCATTGATATTAAGGGTTATTTTTCCGCTAACTGAATCATCTGCTACGATATTCACACCACTTAACATGGATAATGTCCGAACAGCATCAACGACTTCGGTTTCTTTTAAATTCATGGTAATAGGAGTTTTTACCTGATCAACCAAAGATGGAACACGAGCCGCTTCCTGTTCTTTTATTTTCTTAATTTCATCCACATCGAGAGGTTCTACGGTATAAACCTGTTCTTCAGGGGCACGGAATTCTGCGTAATCATAGACATTTATTTGTAATAATTGACCGGAGCTATCAAGCGCCATATCATAGTCTACTTTTTGAAATAAATCAATCACAAATCGTACTTTATCTTCTTCAAACTGGCCGCATCTGACTTGTTTAACAGAACCCATGTTCAAAAATAAAGTATTTTTAACCAGCTCATCAATATCATAATCTGTCTGATGAAAATCTATAACAATTCGTTCCGGATCT
>CAZPII010000185.1:0-3855 GCA_964586485.1 uncultured Atribacterota bacterium
ATACAAATCCCGCAGGCTTTACACCAATCTTGATTTACTGTTATTTTAGTTTCTTCGTTTTGATAAATTTTAGTATTATCTTGTTTTTGCACTACTGTCTCACCTCTCTTTTTTTATATCAAAAATAGTCTTTTTCAAGGTATCAATTGACCCCTTATCAGGTATATACATGAATTCAATTAATGGAATATTTGTGGAAATTAATTTTTGAACATCTTTTTTTCTACCTGGAGAAACAATAAGAATGTCATTTTTTTTGATAAATTCATTTAATTGTTTATTATCTTGAGTTGTGGTATAGGTAATACTGCTAAATTTAATGCCGGCATATTTAATTGACTTGAAGACTCGTTCAGCAAATTTCGATGTTAAACATACCATACCAATTCTCATATCCGGAGAAGTAGCTCTGGCAATATTGACCATGGTTTCAATTTGTGGATCAAGAGCAATAGCAATAATTTTCTTGTTTTCATTTTTTAAAAACTGTTGTACTTCCTGAAAATGAAAAAACGTAGTCACAACCAAATCAACAGATTTTGTTTTAGCAATAAATTCCTCAGGTTGGTGAAACATTTCGTCAATCAAAATGGGGATGATATGAATTCCGGTGCCTAGCTCTAATTTCTTTGAGAAATAATACAGCTGCTCCTGATTACATTCAATAAAAGCTATGCTGATATTGTTAAGTAAATGCTTTTTCTCTTTCAGCCGTTGGTTAACCAGCTGAATAAATTCTTCAGGCTGTATATTTATTTCTAAAGCTTTTTTTATAGCTAAGTCAATATGCTTAACCAGGGGTGATTTTTTGTTGATTTTTTGCAAATACTTTGGGTGGTATTTATCAGAAACAATAAATGTGCCTTTTCCGGGGCTTGAGGTAATAAAGTTTTCATCGGCAAGTTCCTTATAAGCCATACTAACCGTATTGCGACTTACATTGAGTTTTATTGATAGATCTCTTTCTGTGGGTAGCTGAGAACCTTTTTTTAGTTCTCCTTCTTTTAATAAATTTTGTAAATGTTCTTTGATCTGAAGATATAGCGGTATTCTACTATTTTTATCAATTTCAATATCCATAAAAACCTTAATCTTATAAAACATTGGACTAATTGACTAATGGATTAACCATTTATAGGATATCACATTTGATAGATTTGTCAATTATATTTTTGTGAAAGGTTTAGGTATTAATTATTCTATTTTAGCTAAAACAATCTTTAATATTTCCTTTTTTTTCTCTTTTGTCAGGATCGTTAGATTTTTGATTTCTGTATTTAGTTCCTCTTTTATTTTTTCATCTCGAATCATTGGCAGGTTAACCTTAACATTGAGTATTGCACTATCAAATGAAGCTTGTGCAAGTATTGCTCCAACACCAGCATCACTAATTACATTTTTATTGCCCTTTTTGGCAATTTCCTGGCAAAGGTCTAGTAATTCCTGACATTTTCTAGCGACTTCTATTGGTACATTAGCAGCTTCGAAAAGGGCAATCTGCACTTTTTCTTTGCGTTCCTTTTTTTGTTCTTTTGTTTCTTTGGGCAATTTTAAGGTAGCCATAAATTGGTTAAAAACCTCTATATCTCTTTCTGCGAGATTTTCAAGCTCATTTCTTAGTTTCTCACTTTTTTTTAGTATATTTTTAACATCATCTTCAACCTCTTGATATGTCTCTTTCCCCAGGGTTAGGTTCCCAACCATGGAAACCAATGCAGAACCCAAGGCTCCTGTTAAAGCAGCCACGCTACCACCTCCCGGTGTAGGCGATTTTGATGCTAAAGTATCCATAAATTTTTTTATTTTTTGATCTTTCAACATTAAAATTCATTCCTCCTTTAAAAAAAATCCCGGATAATTCATGGTTTTGTGTAGTATCTTAGATAGGCATCAATAAAACCTTGTATTTCTCCATCCATTACTGCCTGAACATTACTACTTTCTACTTTAGTACGATGATCTTTAATCATTTGATATGGTTGAAATACATAAGAGCGTATTTGATTGCCCCAGGCTATATCTTTCTTCTCACCGGTCAATTTATTCATATCTTCTTCTTTTTTTCTTTGGTAGTGTTCAAATAACTTGGCTTTTAATATTTTCATTGCAGTCAATCTGTTGCTATATTGAGAACGTTCATTCTGACACTGTACCACAATATTTGTAGGCAGATGAGTTATTCGAACCGCAGAATCAGTGGTATTTACATGCTGCCCACCAGCTCCGGTAGAACGATAGGTATCTATACGCAAATCAGCTTCATCAATATCAATCTCTATTTCATCTTCAATTTCCGGTATTACATCTACAGAGGCAAAGGAGGTATGTCTTCTTTTGTTTGCATCAAAAGGAGATATACGTACCAAACGATGAATTCCCTTCTCGGATTTTAATAAACCGAAGGCATATTTCCCGCTAACTGTAAAAGTAACACTTTTTATTCCAGCTTCATCTCCCGGTAAAAGATCGATAATTTCTGTTTTCAAACCATTCTTTTCAGACCACCTGAGGTACATCCGTAAAAGCATTTCCGCCCAATCCTGTGATTCAGTACCACCTGCACCCGGATGGATTGATAGAATAGCATTATTTTTATCATATTCATCACCTAGGAGCAGATATTTTTCTTGTCGGTTTATTTCTTTTTCGAGTTTTTCAGTTTTTTGTAATATTTCTTCCCATACCTCCTTGCTGTTTTCTTGATAATTCAATTCATAGAGAATTTCCAGCTCCTCTAATCCACTAGTTAGCACCTGAAAGTCTTCTATAATATTTTGTAGGTCTTTTAATTCTTTTGAGAGCTGATTAGCCTTTGTTTGATCTTCCCAAAACGAATTAGAACTCATCTTTTGAGAAATTTCTTTAATACGTTTCTCTTTTTTGCTTAATTCAAAGATGTCTCCTGAGTTCTTCAATCTTCTTCTTTATATCATTAATCCTGGCATTTAAGTCGATATTAGAAGTATCTGCCATTCTAGTCACTCCTTACTTACTTTTTTATTATTTATTTTTTCCACAACAATATTTATATTTCAAACCACTACCACATGGACAGGGGTCATTTCTACCAATCTTTTTTTTCTTATCTCCCTTTTTTTTATTTCCTTTTTTGACCGTTTGATTTTGCTGCTCTTGTGTTGATGTATTCTCCGTATATACTTCACTCCCTATCGGTGTTTGCTGGTATTGTTCAGCCTCCTGAGGCTTCTGTTTAATTTTTACCCGATAGAGGAATTTAATACTATCTTCCTTAATATTTTCCACCATATTTTGAAACATATTATGTGCTTCAAAGTGGTATTCTGTCAGAGGATCCTTTTGGCCATATGCTCTTAAGCCAATTCCTTGTTTTAAATCATCAAGTCTTTTTAAATGATCCTTCCATTCCCTGTCAACAGTGCGGAGCAGAATCATTTTTTCTATCTGTCTCATCAAAGAAGGGGTAAGCTCTTTCTCTTTGTTTTGATACCCTTCACGGGTTTTTTCTAATAAATCATCTTTTAATTTCTCGACTGTCAGATTTGACACATCTTTGGGAAACTGTAAAACAATACCAAAAGTATCGTAGAAATGATCTTTTAGTGCAGTCAGGTTCCATTCTTCCGGATAAATTTCTTTATTGGTATAACGTTGAAGCATATTATCAATAGTATCTTCAAGCATATCTATGATAATATCTTTAATATTATCGCTTAATAAGACTGTTTTTCTCTGGTCATAGATAATTTTTCGCTGATATTCCATTTCATTATCGAATTCTAAGAGCTGTTTCCTGATTTCAAAGTTTCTTGTCTCAACTCTTTTTTGAGCCCCCTCTATTGAACGGCTAATAAATGGGTGTTCAATGGGAGTCCC
>CAZPII010000186.1:0-3822 GCA_964586485.1 uncultured Atribacterota bacterium
TCCTTGGTCTTCCAGATACTGCGCAGGAGCAGCAGGACAATCACCGCACTGAGCAAGTGATAGAGAATCATAATGAGATTGTTAATGATAGTCATTTTTTTAACTCCTTTATTCGGTGTATCAGCCCACCAGAAATGCGAGTTGTTTGCTATAAACGATATAGCCGGTAGCCAGAGCCAGGATTATAAGCTGTGGTATCAGAGTAGTTTTAACAAAATCCCGGTAATAGCCGCCGGTAAATTTTAATTCCATCACCGCAGCCCGTCCCACTACCGCAGTGGGAGGAAGATGGTCTCCTAAAGGCCACATCACGGCCATGCCGGATAAGGCAATAATAGGATTGAGCCCCTTCATGTTAAAGAGCAGGATAAGGGGAACACCCAACAGGGGAGCCACGGCATACTGCACCAGACCTTCCGAAAAAGGCAAGATCAGCCACAAGGTGGCAAAGAGCACCACTAAGGGCAGGGTAACTACCTTCAGAGAGATCAGCCCCCGGGCTCCGCTTAAGGCCATGATCTGAATAAGGATACCCACTACAATCATAATCCCTACCAGGGGGATCAGCTGGCGAATGGTATTGGTGGCAATATCAATCACCGGAAGTTTTTTGGGACTGAGTATTATCATAGTCAGGGCGGAGAGTAAAAACAACAGGGGAAGACCCAGGATGGGCATCTGAAAGGGCCAGATGCGTCCGGCTAAGACCAGCAGAAAGAATACCGCAAAGGGGGTAATAACCCGAAACCAGTTCATCTTAGCAGGAGGCTGGGGTAATTCCTGCAGTGCTTTTTCCAGATCAACCGCCTTTCCCTGCCAGCCCAGGGTAAACATGGCAATGAGAGAACCGGCAACGGTGATCAGTAAAAGGGGACGCATAAAACCCACATAGGGCATATTGGAACCGGCAGCAGCCATCATGGCCCAAAGATTGACCGGTGGGGCAGCGGCACTCATGGCCGCACAGAGAAAGATGATAGCCACAGTACGATTTTCGGAAATTCCCATGTATTTTAACACTGTGCCTACCATGGCCCCCAAGATCAGGACGGTAACCGCTCCTGCTCCGGTCAGGGCACCTGGAATAAGCATAACTAAAGAAAGCAGTAATAGACAGATAAAACGCTGTTTATTGAAACGGATGACGATACTGCGCACGATAAAGGCAGCCCCGCCGGCTTCTTTCATCAGATTCATGAAGAAGGTGGCGGTGAGAAAGATCAGACAGACATCATAATAGGTAAAGGCCCCCTCTACCAGGTGACGGACAGGGAGTCCTCCGGTATGTACTATCGCAGCAACTACGGCAGCCAGCAGCATGGAAAGCTCGATGGTCAGTTTCAAAAATTGAGCCAGGGTAAAGGTCGCCACGATAACGGCCAGGATCAGGTAGGCATGTTCAAACATGATTTACCTCCTCAGGCGCCCGCAGGCACCGATTTACTCACTAACCGGAAACATCTCAACTAAGATCTCACCCAGCTCGGTAGTCTTCTCATAGCTGATCAGGGGGACATCCAGTTCCTCGGCGGCATCGGTAAAGTAGCCGTCTTCATTACTGTCATTGCGAACCAGGATAATATCGGATTTGGGGATGACCGTACGGATGGAGGCGGCATCGGTCTCATCAACTCTCCGGGCAGGTCCTTCGATATGGGCTCCGATGATAGTCATATTCTGGGCTTTGGCTTCGGTTATGACTTCTTCGATACGCTTTAGTTCCAGATCAATATCGACTCCGGCAGCTCCCATTCCCTTCATACTGGTACCGGTGGTAATCAAAAGTGTCCTGTAGGGTTCTCCGGTATCTGCTTTATCTTTAAGCATCTGGGCGGTCAGAAGGTCTTCCCGGTTACAGGGGACATTTACCCTCTTGGCCAGTACAAAGACCATCAGGGCACCAGGGCTCTGTCCGGCAGTGGTGACTACCAGGGGGAGTTCCAGCTGGGGGATTTCTTCCTGAAGGTCAGCCAGTGAGAGGGAAGTAAAAATCAGTAAAGATAAAATTATAAAAAGAAACAATCGCAGAAACATTTTGCTGTTATAAAAAGAAGTATCCATTTTTATCCTCCTTATATTGTAGATACAGATCAGCAAAAGAACATATCTGAAACTTAATACTTAATAACTGTAGTCAATATAAATGTAGTTTTTACTAATTCTTGGAGAACAAATCCTGCAATGAAGGTTGACGTCCCATTGAGTGGGGGACTGTTTAGGATAATTAATTATTACGATCACTAAAAATATTTTAGCAAAAAAGAGGCTTTAAAGTCAATTTTTTGTATGATAAATTTATAAACATTTTTTAAACATCTATTTTAGAAAGCTGTTGACAAAAAAATATAGCTATCCCGCAAACACAGTCAACCCAAACGTAACCCATACATCGTTCATAATCAATCCTTCTCTACGGGCCAACATAAGTTAGGTGTACTGATGGAAAAAGCAAAAATTTCTCTCCATGACTACCTATCTTATGTTGCCTGTTGTTTGTTAATTCTTTAGTATTACTTAATTTATATTCTTTTCCCTTCGCCGCAGAAAGTTCTTTTCTTGAGAAAGATGTTTTTTTCCTTTTATGGTTTTATTTTTTTTGATTTTGACCCATTTTGTATTTCCTTAACATTAAGGGGTAATCTTTATAATTACTTTAAACAGCAAGTCCCAATCCGTAGTTAAGGTAAACCAGGTACTCCAATCTTCGGGATTCCCTCCAGTGGAAGTATAGCGAGCCCCATCGGGATAGGAGTTGCCATCACTATTGGCATGAATGTTATAAACATGTTCCGCAACGGGATTACTTACATAGCTGGTACAGTAATATATCCCAGGTGTTACATAGGTTAAGGAATTGAAATCAAAAGTTTGCCACCCTTCGTTTCCAGGAGTAAAACCATTAATTGAGACACTTTGTAATACATTACCGGCGCTATCCCTGAGGTCACAAGTAATAATATCTCCGCTATCAGTAGAGTTAGTGCTGCTGGTGGTACTGCTAAGATATATCTGAAACTGCTCAAAGAAGCCGGATTCAGTTACCTGGAAACTTTGTCCTTGGCCCACATTGACATAGCTAGGGCTGGCACCGAACCAGGCTTTGGCAGTCCCTGCAGTTTGGGATATAGTCAAGGTAGCCATTGGATTAACTGTTATTATTGTGGTTGCTGAGACACTTCCACTGGCGTTGGTGGCGGTAAGTGTGTACGTGGTGGTGGTTTCTGGATCCACGGCCGTTGTTCCGGTCAAAGCAACACTGCCAACACCGTTGTCAATGCTAACACTGGTGGCATCGGTAACACTCCAGCTTAAAGTAGAACTCTCTCCAGCGGTAATAGTTGATGGACTTGCTGAAAAGGAACTAATAATGGGATCTGAAGGAGTAACACCGGTACAGCCGGTAATAAATAGTAATATTAAAACCCCTGAAATTAGTGAAAAATACATAATATAATTATTAATCTTTTTTTTCATTTAATAGAACTCCCTTCAATTCAATCTTTAAAAATCAGTTACCTTAATTATAGTTTTTATATTCGTTATTCACCCCTTTTTATCTGGTTAGATATTTATTTTTTCTCCTCTGCCCATATGTTCTTATTCTGGTATAAAGAAAGTTTTTGACTATCCTGATTGATCAGATTATTCTACAGTTGTATGTTATTTTTCAATTGTAGAACCTATTACATTTCAAATTTAAGGGTTCTAAATTTATCTGTCTTTATATAAATCCTAAAGAGCTTCCTGTATCATAGTCACTGTACTCACTTTCATTATCTCCACTACTGCTGGTAGCTGCTTTTACCCAGTACAAGTAGGGGG
>CAZPII010000187.1:0-3799 GCA_964586485.1 uncultured Atribacterota bacterium
ATATGCTCCCAATGGTTATATCAAAGTAGAGACAGAGAGTGCAGTCCATGGTTCAGTTATTGCCGCGATTGATAGCAGTATTGCTGTGAAGATTGAAACAGACAGTTATGTAGAATATTTTACTCCACCAGGAGAAATCAATTTGCCGACTATTATTGCTGAATATGTTCCTGCAGTTGTTGCTTGGCAAGAAGTAAATTAGTCAAATAATAAAACAATGCTTGTTATATCGATTAAACCATCTCTACTATAAAAAGAATAATATAAGGCAAAAATAAGGCAATAATTTATAAAAAAAGTGCTAATTCATGTAAAATAAATTGCCAATTAAAAAATTATTATATATAATAAAAAATAACAAAAAGTTTTGTTAGTTGTGTTTTCAGAAATATCACAATCTTAACAAGATATTTTTTTGTGTTAAAATAGTATTGCGTATACCGTATAACGTATATCGTGAATACTGTGGGACTAAATGGATGCGATTGCCACGACTTGCTTTCAGCAGGTCTCGCAATGACAATACTAGATTTAATGTTTTTTATTTTGTTTTTAAACTGAAAACTGTATTTACTAACGACTATTTTGACTCGATACGCGATACTATTTGCTCGATACTAATTAAAGGAGTTTAAATGCTGGCAATAGACTTTGGGGCACGTTCCATAAAAGCAATAAAGCTAAGCAGGGCAGGTAATGGCTATCGCCTGGATAATTTTGGACTGGTTTTAACACCTCGGGAAAGTATCCTGCATGGTGAAATAAAGGACGTTGGTGTAGTTAGCCAGGCATTAATGAAGATGCTCCGCAAAAAAGGAATTCATGATAAAAACTGCATTATTGCAATTACCGGCCAAAAAGTAATTGTCCGCGAAATTACTACCCCACTGATGAATGAAAAAGAACTTGCCGAGGGGCTGCAGTGGGAAGCTCCAAAATATGTACCATATGATTTAAAAGAATCCCTGCTTGATGCCAAGAAAATTGAGGAGCTGGAAGAAAAAGAAGGAAACAAAATGATGAAAGTCCTGTTGGTAGCTGCTCCGAAAAATCTGGTTAATCAGCAGATTGAGGTATTAAAGAATGCTAAAATACAACCCAGGGTTGTTGACATAGTATCAAATGCTCAAATCAGGGCTTTTGAAAATTACCTTACTCCGGTATCTCCCAATGAAGAAGATGGTAACCAAATGGATGTTATTCTTTCCATGGGAGCCAGTACTACCGAAATTACACTCATCGAGGGAGATAGGCTTAAATTTACCCGCACTATTCTCAAAGGTGGTAATGACATCACCAGTATGATAGAGAAAAAATTAGAATTTTCCTTTGACGAAGCAGAAATACTAAAACGCAGGGTTGGGCTTTCTCTTCCGGTATCGGAAGAGACTACAGAAGAAGCTGCTGAAGGTCCTGCTGAGAACAAAACAAAAGTAAAAAAGGAAGAAGAAATACCCAAAGAGAAGGAAATTGCCGAGTTGGTTAAAACCGGTGTTAATGATATCTTTAATGAGATTCGAAAGTCACTCAACTACTATAAGACACAATACCAGAAGGTAACCTATAAAAGAATTATTTTAAGCGGGGGAATGGCGGCAATGCCCAATATCGGACACGTTCTCAAACAGCAATTTGGAATTACCATTGTCATGGCAAATCCGCTGAAAGATCTCACGGTAGATGAAGGTAATGTAAATATGGAACATTTGGATAAATATAAACGTTGTCTCTCTACCGCTATAGGATTAGCAAAGAGAGAAAGGTAAAGAATACAAAGTATGACAAAGAACAAAAATATCATACGGGATATTAACCTATTACCAGAGGAATATAGAGAAAAAGAGAAATTTAACTTTCTTAGAGTTTTATTAGTTGTGTTTATTATTTTATTATTTGCCGGATCAGGTTATCTCTATTATTCACTGGAAAATGAAATTTTTACCAAGGAAAACAAAGTGAGAAATCTTGAAACACAACTTGCTGCTATTGAAAGAGTTATTCAGGAAGTAAGAAACCTGGAGAGAGACAAGGCAGAACTTGCCGAACGGGTTGAAGTTATTGAAAACTTGATTAAAAATCAATCTCGCCTGACCAGAGTTTTGGGTGATTTTAGTGAAACAACCTTATCTGAAGTTTGGCTTAACAATTTAAGTGTAAATGCAAACCAGACATTTAGTTTTACCGGTAATACCTTCAATAATTATTTAGTTGCGGAATATATGAATACCTTAAAAGATCATGAACGTTTTGATGCCATTGAGCTGCAATATATTCGTAAACAAAGCACAAGGATTCCGGAACAGGATACAAGTATTGATACAGTAAATTTTCAATTATCCGGAATCTTTATTCCTTATCGCCTGTTAGAGGGACAGGAAGCACTACAGGGAAAATAGAGGAGTTTTATTTTGAAACTTAATAAAAGAGCAAAAATAATCATCTTTGTTGTTTTTCTAATTGCCTTTGCCTATATCAACTATGCATTTTTATATCAACCAAGAAATGAAAAAATAATGCAATTGGACCAGAGAATTAGTACCCTGGAGAATGAAATAGCAGAAGGGAAGAGAATTGCTGCCCGTTTGGATGATTTAAAAAGAGAATACGCAGAGCTTAGTGAAAGGTTGGAATTTGTAGAAGTTTTGCTGCCAAAAGAAAAAGATATACCCGATTTTCTGGTTCTCCTGCAAGATACCATGGATGAATTCAATATAGATTTTACCAATTTTTCACCACAAAATCTGGCACAGGAAAGAGATGCTATCTATGCACGTTTACCCATTAATATGACTTTTAATGCCAATTATTTTGAAACCATCAAATTTTTAGATAGACTGGAAAATTTCCCTAGAATTGTCGATGTAAGGGATCTTAGATTAAATCCCGCTGGCGATGATAAGGAAACTGTTAATGTTACTATGAGTATGTTTACCTATGTCTTAAGGAAAGGAACACAGTAAATTGAGCAGGTTAAATCGTATTTTATTAATCATAGTGGTTTTATTAGCTTTGGCAACAGCGATTGTCTGGTTTAATCCAGATATATTGTCTACGTTATCTGCTCTGAATCCTTTTGGTGGTGGAGAAGAAACAGCACCTGTCACAGCCGGTAATATGACTGCACAATCATTGGAAAACAGATCCAATACCCCATCATCAGCCACTGGGTCCGGCAATTCTGATAGCAATACAAAAGAAGAGGCGGTGGAAGAATTAACTCCCTTTGAAAAGGAAATCAGACAAAGACATGAAAGTTACCAGACTAAGGTTTATACTTATGAACCTTATGAGCCACCGGTTATGCGTAATCCATTTCAAAGAATGGTAAGTTCAGTCTATTTAGAGGAGGAAGAAGAAAAGTTAGCAGGTGAATTAGCTACCGAAGAAGATGTCCGGCGATTTGTTCAACCCGAGTTACCTCCGGGAAGTATATTTACCGGTTTAATTTCTTCCGGAGAAGAAAAATTGGCTATTCTGGAAATTGACAATGAAACCTATATTGTCAAAGAGAGTGACCTTATATTGGATAAATTTTTAATAAAATCAATTCAGGAAAATAAAGTGATTATCGATATTAATGGTCATGAAATTTCACTACAATTAGGAGGTGGGGAAGCATCTAATGGATGATCAAACACAAAAAAGAAGGAAATATTTTTTAAATACCACAAATGAATTTTTTAAAATCAATGTTTTAATTTTTGTAATAACTATACTATTTTTGCTATTATTTGATACCTGCTTTGCCCAGGATAATATAACAATTACCAATATATGGTACAAAAAGATGCCCAATTAT
>CAZPII010000188.1:0-3781 GCA_964586485.1 uncultured Atribacterota bacterium
AAATAAAAAAATTAGAACAGCTTTTTAATGGTCGGAGGAAGAAATAGATCTCTATGAAGTATAAGGTTGTTCTCAACACCCTGGGCAATCTAATATTTTTTTTGGGCATTAGTATGGTATTCCCCTTGTTTTATGCCATTTACTATCAAGAAGAGAATATCATCTATGCTTTTGTTGCCTCCATTATAATCACAACCCTTTCTGGATTATTATTACAATATGCCTTTACACCTGAAAATGGTATAGGTCGAAAGGAAGGGTTTGCAATTGCTGCACTTGGGTGGATTTCTGCTGCTGGCTTTGGTACATTCCCCTTTCTTTTTAGTGGTACATTCACAAATTTCATTGATGCCTATTTTGAATCAATGTCAGGCTTTACTACCACAGGAGCAACTGTTTTAACCTCTATTGAAGGTAATCCTCTGTCTGTTCTTTTCTGGAGAGATCAAATACAGTGGATGGGTGGAATGGGAATTATTGTTCTGGTTGTTGCCATCTTGCCGGCCCTGGGAGTAGGAGGGATGCAGCTATTCAAATCAGAAGTACCCGGACCCGAACCTGACAAATTAAAACCACGTATTAAAGAAACTGCAAAATTATTGTATCTAGTTTATATTATTATTTCAGTTCTTCAAGTGGTTTGTCTGTATATTACAGGAATGTCCCTGTATGATGCCCTCACCCATATGTTTGGTACAATGTGTACAGGTGGTTTTACACCAAAGAATCTTAGTGTCGGCCACTATAATAATCCTACTTATGATCTTATCATCATTATTTTTATGTTTATTGCCGGTGCTAATTTTACATTACACTATAAAGTATTACATGGTGACTTGAAAAGTTTACTGAAAGATAGAGAATTTCTCTTCTATGCAGGCATTATTATTCTTTCAACCCTAATAATCGCAACACAGTTACGTATCTATGTTTACAATACTATATTTGCAGCAATTCGTTATGCATCTTTCCAAGTCGTTTCAATTACAACTACTACCGGATTTGTTACAGCTGATTATGATCAATGGCCTGCTCTTGCTAAAAATATTTTACTTATATTAATGTTTATCGGGGGGTGCGCTGGTTCTACAGGTGGTGCAATTAAGAATATACGAATTCTCATCCTTTTAAAAAAAGCAAGTAGAGAATTTCAAAAGATACTTCATCCCCGAGCTATTACACCTATGCACCTTGGAGATAAAAAAATCTCAGATGAAGTTGTTAACAATATCACCTCTTTTTTTCTTTTATATATTATTATATTTGTTATTTGTACACTAATAATGACAGCCCTGGGATTGGATATGTTGAGTGCGCTTTCTTCGGTTGCGGCAACATTGGGAAATGTTGGTCCGGGATTAGGCCTGGTTGGTCCAGCTCAAAACTATGCCTTTATACCTCCTTTTGGTAAAATCATATTATGCCTTTGTATGCTTTTAGGGCGTTTAGAAATTTATACTGTTTTGATATTGGTGGTGCCTGAATTCTGGAAAAAATAATAATCTCAGAATAAATTATCTACACATTAAAGCGATATCCGGATCCCCAGAGTGTATCTATAAAACGGGGATTTTGCGGGTCTTTTTCAATCTTATCTCTTATTTTTTTAATATGTACGGCAATCGTGGCGATATCTCCGTAGGAATCACCCCAGATATGGTTGTAGAGCTGCTCTTTGCTGAAGACAATATTAGGATGAGAAGCCAAAAAATTTAATATCTCGAATTCTTTGGTAGTGAGATTGATTTCCTGATTATCCAAAAAGACACGATGGGAGATCTGATTTATGGTTAAATTATTTATCCGAATTTCGTTTTTTGTTTTTTCTGTTTTACCGGTAAGACGGTCAAAGCGACTCAAATGTGCCTTGACCCTAGCTACTAGTTCATTGGGGCTGAAAGGTTTACTGATATAATCATCTGCTCCCAGCCCTAAACCCCTTATTTTATCAATATCTTCTCCCCTGGCAGAGATTATCAAAACAGGGATGTTTTTTTCCTGACGAATTTTCTTACAAACTTCAAAACCATCAATATCCGGCAACATAAGATCAAGTAATATCAGGTCATAATCTTTGTTCAGAGCATGTTTGAGACCTTCTCGGCCATTATTTGTTATATCTACCTGGAAATGATTAATTTCCAGGTAGTCTTTTTCTAATTCAGCGATACTTTTTTGGTCCTCGATAATCAAGATTTTTTGCATTTATATTTCCTTATATTATATTTAATAATCATTTTAAGAATTTTAATTTACTTTTTTTAAAGTAAAGAAAATAATAGTGCCTTTTTTCAGTTGGCTTTTTGCCCAGATTCGACCATTATGGTCTAAAATAATTTTCCGGGCAATGTATAAACCTAAGCCGGTACCCGTAGTTTTCTCAGAGCGGGATTTATCTGCCTTATAAAAGCGATCAAAAATTTTGTTTAAAATATCTTCAGAAATTCCTTTTCCATTGTCTCTAATTTCAATTTGCGCCTCATCTTCTGTTTCGGTAAGTATCATCTTTATTATCGGGTTATTGCTATTCTTGAAGTTGATTGCATTATTGATGATGTTTAATATTACTCTTTTTAGTTGCTGTCGATCTGCCTTAACCAGTACCCTATTATTGTATGATGATTCAAAATTCAATTGAATTCCTTTTTCCTGTAAATCAAACCGTAATTCTTCATAAGAATCTTTCAGGTAATCATTCAAATTAATTTCTTCAAATTGATAGAGGGACTTATCCAGGTCAAATTTGGAGAGCAAAAACAAGTCTTTAATTAAAGATTCCATATGTACTGTATTCTGATGGATGGTCTGTAGATATTTATCCTGTTTTTCTTTCGATTTAGGAATACCATCCATAATTCCCTCTGCATAACCTTTAATAGTGGTAACCGGAGTTTTTAAATCATGAGAAATATTGGTAATTAGTTCATTACGGTTTTGTTCATATTTATTTTTAATTTCTTCAGATTTTTTTAGCTGTTTTCTGGCTGCTTCAAAACTCTGGAACAGTGCTCCTATTTCATCTTTCGAAGGAGTTTCAAGGCTAAAATTATAATTGCCTTTTCTAATCTGCAGGGCTGCGTCTTTCAAACGGATCAACGGATTAACGATCTGCTTAGATAAAAAATAAGTCATCAGGGTATTAATACTGATAATAATAATTAAAAACAGTATCAAAGTGTAAATAACTGAATTCCTGAATTGCTCTAATTCCTGAGATACAGATGTAGCATCATTAATTAGAAACAAGGTTCCCGATGATTGGTCACTAAAATGGAAGGGGATGGTTTTCATAAATAGAATATCTGAAAGTTTTGATACACCATCTGTGTTTGGGTCTGATTGATAAACTGCTCGCAGTATTTCTTCTTTTTTTATATCCAGTGAATTAATAAATGGCGAGAAATAAATAATTTCATCTTTTTTTTGTACAATCAGACCGGTACTGGAGGAATTTAAAAAGTCATCCACCTGATAAAGATATTCCTGATTTAAGAATCGATCCGGTTCTGATTCAATTGTTTTTTCCACAACCCGCTCTGCCCGATAGAGAGCCCGATTCAGAGGATTTCTATAGTTATCTTGAGGTGGAAAGCCGATAAAACCCTGAAAATGTGCAGTAATAATCAAGCTGACGCCAATTAATAATACAATAGTGATAATAATTAGTATTAAGTTAGATATCCAGAGACGTTTTTGGATTGTCATCATTTAAAATGTACCAATTTCCTTTTAGTATAGTCAAATTTTTCTTACAGTATAGCTAGTTTTAATCATATTTCAT
>CAZPII010000189.1:0-3781 GCA_964586485.1 uncultured Atribacterota bacterium
CACAAACACCAGCAATCATAGAATCTTTTTTTGAACGGTATAATTTCTTTGCCATAAACATGCCTCCCTTATCTAAAGTCTAAAGATAGTAAATAATTTATTACTATTTTGTTGATAATTTATTGAGATTTAGAACATAATATTCTTCAACCAAATGTTTGCCCCAAAGAAAATGTTTCTTTTTGTCTTCCCTTTTAAAACCATTTGTTTCATAAATTGTTCTTGCCGCTGCAAGGTTATCTAATGTCCACAAAAAAACCATATCATAACCTGCAATCTGGCAAAACTTTAGTGCCTTTTCAAATAAGTATTTGCCTAGTTTCACTCCCCGATATTCTGGATGAACCAAAAACCAACGTAACTGTGCCTGTTGATTAGGCCTTTCTAAAATTGCAATCGAACCAATAGCACTATTTTTAATCTCAGCAATCCATAAACTGCTTTTCCCTTCCTGGTAAGCTCTGGCAAATTCTCCGAGTCCTTCGGCAACATAGGCTTCAAATTCATGGTTAAAACCATATTCCTGATGATACACCTGGCCATGGAGTGATAATAACTTTCCTATATCTCCATATTGAAAATCATTACGAATATTAATATCAGGTAAAAAATTTTGATTAGAGCCGGAAGTAATCATAACCTCCTCAAGTGAGCAATATTGAGGTAAAAATAAAAAAAATGGCGGAGAGAGAGGGATTCGAACCCTCGGAGCAGAGTTAATATCCGCTCAATTGCTTAGCAGGCAACCACCTTCGGCCACTCGGTCATCTCTCCGATTAAAGTATAACATAATCCCTTTTTTCAGGCAAGAATTTATAGTTACTTAATGTAATTCTTGACAAAAACCTATAAAATATTTTAGAATGTGCTAGCTTTTTTAATTTTGAAAATATTATATAAAAGGAAAAACATGAGATGAGTTACTTCCAATATGATGTAATTGTAATCGGTGCTGGACATGCCGGATGCGAGGCATCTCTGGCTGCTGCACGCTGTGGTGCCAAAACATTATTAATTACCTCTAATATAGACAATATTGCTTTATTGCCCTGCAATCCATCTATAGGTGGCCCGGGAAAAGGCCATGTAGCCAGAGAAATCGATGCATTGGGTGGAGAATTAGCTCGAAATACCGATAAATCTACACTGCATATCCGGATGCTCAATACCAGCAAAGGGCCAGCTATGTGGGCATTGCGTGCCCAGGTTGACAAGAATAGATACAAGGAAGAAATGATTAAAACCATTCAGAGCCAACCTGGTTTATCTCTAGTACAGGAAATGGTTACCGGTTTACTGACCAAGAACAATTACATTAATGGTGTTGTTCTACAAAGCGGCACACAATTCTATTCACCCACTGTTATTATTACTGCCGGAACATTCTTAAATGGCACAATCTATATCGGTAAAATTCGTTATAGTGCCGGGAGAGCCGGAGAAATTGCATCTGTTGAGCTGGCAAACCAGTTAAGAACATTGGGATTTAGCACTATCCGTTTAAATACATGCACTCCACCCCGTATTAACAGACAAAGTATTAATTTCTCACAATTAACCGAACAAAAAAGTGCCAATGAACCTCTTGCCTTTTCCTATGAATCGGAAAAGAAAATTTATCATAATCACACAGTTTACATTACACGTACCAATTCTAAAACACAACAGGTGATAAAAAATTATATCAACCAGGTTCCCCTGGTTAACGGAACAATTCTAAGTGCGGCTACCCGATATTGCCCTTCTATTGAAGATAAATTTATTCGTTTTCCGCAACATAAGTCACATCAATTATTTTTGGAACCGGAAAGTGATTCAACCGAAGAAATTTATCTACAGGGTTTTTTTACAAGCCTTCCCCCTATAGCTCAACACGAAGCTTTGCAAACCATGAAAGGTCTGGAAGAATGTAGAATTATGCGTTATGGATATGCTATTGAGTATGACGTTATTTTACCCCGTCAACTTAAATACTCATTAGAAACCAAAAAAATAAATGGCTTATTCCTAGCCGGCCAAATCAACGGAACATCCGGTTACGAAGAAGCAGCCGAACAGGGAATTATTGCCGGTATTAATGCAGTACAATTCCTTAATAACCAAGAACCTTTTATTTTGGATCGCTCCCAGGCTTATATTGCTGTAGAAATTGACGATCTGGTAACAAAAAGTATCTCAGAACCCTATCGATTGAGAACCGGCCTGGCAGAATATCGGCTTTTACTTCGTCAGGATAATGCTGATTTAAGGCTAACTCCTTATGGATATAAATACGGATTAATTTCTGAGACAAGATACCAAAGATTTCTGACAAAAAAGGAAGCAGTTGAAAAGGAAATCAAACGCCTTAATAATCTAAAACTATATCCTAACGAACAAACTAATCAGCTGCTACAAAGGTTAAGTGCTTCTCCTCTGCAAAAACCGGTTACTCTGGCTGAATTGTTAACACGGCCCCGTATAAAATACACAGATACTGCTAATTTAGATCCAGAAAGGCCAACACTACATCCGGAAGTCACAAATCAAGTTGAAATACAGATTAAATATTCCGGCTATATTAAGCGACAGGAAGAGGAAGTAAAGAGGTTTAAAAAGGCTGAAAACTATAAAATTCCGGAAAATATTGATTATTCGCAATTATATGGAATTTCACACGAAGGGAAACAACGATTTTCAGAAATTAAGCCTGTATCTTTAGGCCAGGCAAAACGAATACCGGGGATTACTCCCTCTGATATTACTGCCCTGATGATTCATCTGGAAAAAATAAAAAGGAGTAAAAAAAGTATAAATCATGTTCAATAATTGTTTTGTTTGGAGAACTGTTTTTCTGCAGCCTGAAGAGTATTTTTCATTAACATCATATTGGTAACAGGGCCTACTCCGCCGGGAACCGGGGTAATTTTTGAGGTAACTCCGGAAACTTCATCAAAATCAACATCTCCCACCAATCTTCCGTTAACTTCGTTGGTCCCGACATCGACTACCACTGCACCGTTTAAAACCATATCCCTTTTAATCAATCCAGCTTTTCCTGCTGCGGCAACGATAATATCGGCTTTTCTAGTAAAAAGGGAGATATTTTTTGTTTTGGAATGACAAATAGTAACTGTTGCATTAGCATAAGGTTGTTTCAAAAGTAAAATAAGAGCTAAGGGTTTTCCTACAATGCTGCTTCTTCCTACAATAACCACATGTTTCCCGTTAACATCGATATTTTCTCTTTTAAAAATTTCATAAACTGCATTTGGGGTACACGGCAAAAACTCAGGATTACCCATAGCCAACTTACCCATATTGACAGGGTTAAAACAATCCACATCCTTATCAGGATGCAATACTTCCTGGATACTTTCCTGGTTAACTTGTTTTGGCAAAGGGGTTTGAACAATAATACCATGTACTTGTCGATTATGATTTAGCTGCTCTATCAAATCTAGCAACTCATCTTCGGATGTTTCTTCGGATAAAGAGTGTTTTTCAAATTTAATATGAACTTTTTGACAGCTTCTCTCAATCATGCGAACATAAAATAACGAAGCGGGATCCTGACCTAGAATAACTACAGAGAGTTTTGGTGTGATATTTGTTTTTTGAAAGAATTCATCTGCGGCTAATTTCAATTCATCTTTAATGATTGACGCTATTTTTTTTCCATCGATGATGTGACTTTCTTGATTCACTATAATGTTCCTTCTAATAAGTAACTAAGGAAAAGCAAACATCGCACCTGCATAGCGGGTGGCTTTAAGAACCTCTAAAAGGGGTTTAACTTTTT
>CAZPII010000190.1:0-3773 GCA_964586485.1 uncultured Atribacterota bacterium
TTAGTATCTAGTTAAGAGAAGAATAAAATAAAATTGGGTAAACAATAATAAAGTATCTAGATAAAATTATTTAAAGATTCAAGTATGGTAAAAATATAAATATAGAAATAGTAGAGAATAACCAGCAGTCAATAAAATGCTGTTGGTATAATTAGTTGAAGTTACTACGAACTGTTAATCCAATGTTCATTTTAAATAATTATATTTAGCCTGGTACCTCGATATTGATTTTACTAGATACCAGATACTAACGACTAACGACATTATCCCCGAATTTATACTTGGTGGTTGAAAGATGAAAATAAGAGAAAAAATAATTATACATGGAATTGTCCAGGGAGTTGGTTTTCGGCCCTATATTCATAAATTAGTTCAGAATAATCATTTAACCGGCTGGATTTGTAATTCTAATCAAGGTGTAGAGATGGAAATTGAAGGAGAAGAAAGCGCTGTTCATAATTTTATCAAAGAATTACAGGTTAACCCTCCTCCTTTAGCTCTCATAGAAAATGTTAAAATTAAAAAATTGCCCCTGGCTGAATTTTCAGAATTCAAAATTAAAAAAAGTCGGGCAGATAATGGTCATCCGGTTATTCTTATTCCTCCGGATATTTCTGTGTGTGATGATTGTCTAAAAGAATTAAACGACCCTTCTGACCGTCGTTATCACTATCCTTTTATCAATTGTACCAATTGCGGACCTCGATTTACCATTATTCAAGAAATGCCATATGATCGTGATAATACGACGATGCAAGAATTTCCAATGTGTCACGACTGTTATGCAGAGTATAAAAATATAGAGAATCGTCGCTACCATGCCCAACCCAATGCCTGTCCAGTTTGCGGACCACAGCTATCTTTATATGAAAATACTCAAAAAATAATAACCCGAGATCCTTTCAAAGAAGTACAGGAAAGACTGAAAAAAGGTCAGATTGGTGTTGTAAAGGGGTTGGGCGGTTTTCACCTGACCTGTGATGCAAGTAATTATCTGGCTGTTTCCAGGTTAAGGAAAATTAAACACAGAGATGAGAAGCCTTTTGCAGTTATGGCAGAAAATATAAACCAAATAAGTTCTTTTTGCTATGTTTCGTTATATGCTAAAAAATATCTGGAAAACATAGAAAGGCCAATCGTGCTTCTAAAAAAGAAAAAAAATAACTATATTTCACCGGCTATCGCTCCGGGCAATAGATATATAGGTGTGATGTTACCCTATACACCTTTACATTTTTTATTATTTAAGGATAATGATTTAATTTTAATAATGACCAGTGCAAATTTTAGTGATGAACCCATTATTTATCAAAATGAACAAACTTTTCAAAAATTAGCCAATAGAGTTGATTTTTTACTTATTCATAATCGGCCTATATATAACCGTTGTGATGATTCTGTGCTAAAAATATCTGCAAATCGGTCGATATTTATTCGAAGATCGAGAGGATATGCTCCTTTCCCTGTTATTCTATCCCAAAAAGGCCGACAAGTTTTTGCAGCTGGCCCGGAAGATAAAAATACAGTATGTTTTACCAGGGATCATTATGCTTTTAACAGTCAACATTTGGGTGATTTAAAGAATAGGGATAGTTTTGAATCTTACAAAGAATCAATTAACCGTCTAATCCGGGTATTTCAATTTAAACCAGAAATTATTGCCTGTGATTTACACCCTGATTACCTGTCTACAGCTTATGCTGAACAGTTATCTGAGAAAAAAAATTTACCTTTACTAAAGATTCAGCATCACCATGCTCATATTGCCAGTTGTATGGCAGAGCATAAGTTGAACGAAAAAGTAATTGGAGTTGCCTTTGATGGTACTGGCTTAGGTGATGATGGTAATTTATGGGGCGGTGAATTTTTGGTCGCTGATCTATTGAATTACCAGAGGATAGGTTATTTACAATATCAGGCTATGCCGGGAGGAAAACAGGTGATTCATCAGCCATGGAGGATGGCTTGCAGTTATCTTTATTCCATGTTTGGGCAGAAACTTGCGAAATCTAATATTGCATTAATTAAAAGAATAAGATCCGCTGACTTGCAAATACTCTTTCAAATGATGGATAAAAAAATAAATTCTCCTTTTACTTCCAGTTGTGGTCGCCTATTTGATGCAGTTGCCTCTTTGATTGGATTAAGGGATGAAGTAAATTTTGAAGGACAGGCAGCTATGGAACTGGAAGCTATATGTCAGCCAAAATATAAAGAACATTATTTATATTATATTGAAAAATCAAAATCCGGATACCTGATAAATACGGAAGACATGTTTTATCAAATTATCAAAGACATGGAAAGGCATGAGGATATACAAAAAATTGCCACAAAATTTCACAACACCATTGCAGATTTTACCCTTTCAATGTGTGTTAAAATAAGAGATAAATTTGGCATTAATGTTGTTGTTTTAAGTGGGGGAGTTTTTCAAAATAGTTTCTTGTTAGATCAAACAATAAAAAAGTTAAAAAAGAATAATTTTAAAATTTATATTCATTGTAAAATACCACCAAATGATGCTTGTATTTCTTTAGGGCAGGCAATCATTGCCAATACAAGGATTCAAGGTGGCGGTTTTGTCTAATAATTCATGTAGTTACAACAAAAATGAAAAGATAATAATTCGTTCAAAAAAATTATAAAAGAGGTAATTTATTAATGTGTCTTGCTATTCCCGGGAAAATAATAAAAAAGATAGACCCAGAAAAAGCGGAAGTTCTTATTGGAAGAATAAAAAAGAAAATCAGAATAGATTTACTCCCTGAGACTAAGGTAGGAGACTACGTGCTTGTCCATGCCGGATATGCAATTACTAAAATTAATAAAAAAGAAGCTAATGAGATAATTCGTGCCTGGGAGGAGATTGAATCTTGAAATATCAGGATGAATACAGAGACAAGGAGCTTTGTAAGGCGTTTATCAAAAAAATAACAAAAAAAACAAGAATGGATGTTCATTTAATGGAGGTTTGTGGTACACATACTGTTTCCATTTTTCGTTCTGGACTGAAAGAATTGTTGCCAAAGAATATTCATTTGATCTCCGGTCCCGGTTGCCCGGTTTGTGTGACACCAATATCAGCTATTGATCATATTATTGCTCTGGCAAGGAAGGAGAAAACAACCATAGCTACATTTGGTGATATGATTGATGTTCCGGGCAGTTCCTCAAGCCTGAAACAAGAAAAAGCCCAGGGTGCGGATGTCAGGCTGATTTATTCTCCGTTACAAGCTTTAGAGTTGGCCTGTGAACTTCCGCAAAATAAAGTCATTCTTATTGGGATCGGCTTTGAAACAACCATACCGTTATTGGCCAGTGTTGTTCTTAATGCCCAGGAAAACTCTTTACGGAATTTCTATTTACTGAGTCTGGCTAAAATTATGCCACCAATTATACAGGCACTCCTGCAAAACGCAGAAAGCAAAATTGATGGGTTTCTATGTCCCGGACATGTCAGTACTATTATAGGAACCAGACCATATCAGTTTATTCCCCAGCAGTATCAAATTCCCTGTGTTATTGCCGGATTTGAACCAGTAGATATTCTTTTTGCTATTTATCGATTAATAGAGCAAAAGATAGAACTAAAGCCGGTTGTGGAAAACCAATACCGAAGAGCAGTAAGGGAAGAAGGAAATCCGGTTGCTCTCAAAAAAATGAACGAGGTATTTTCTGTTGTTGATAGCGAGTGGCGCGGGATAGGAAAGGTAGCTGCTAGCGGGTTGGATTTGAAATCTGAATTTTCTGCTATGAATGCAAGAAATATT
>CAZPII010000191.1:0-3770 GCA_964586485.1 uncultured Atribacterota bacterium
ATAGAATAATTTTTAAACATCAAATAGGATTTTCTCTGTATCAGACTTAAAACCTACAAGCTACTAAAAAATAGGGAGTCAGTTCTTCACAGGCTGACCCCACATTTCATTTTCTTTTCTTCCGGGGAATAAAGATAATCGATGGGAATACTCTATAATAACAGAAAAAGTTCTCAAAAAGAGAACCGCCCCCATATTTTAAAATTATTTTAGTAATATTCATGCTCGAATATTTGTTAGCCTGAAATCGCTTACCTTGTTAAATATTCTGATAATTATATCTTTATTTCTAACTAACGTGTTCATAATACGGTGATGGGATTGTGGGGTAGACTCTGTATATATGATAGAAGACTTTTTCTGCTTTTTTTTCAACATCAGTTTCCGAATAGGACTCCACCGGTAAACCTGTTTTATCATCCCAGAGAAAATCTTTGATGATTGTTTTAACTTCATCTCTCATAGGCTCCCGGTCCTGCCATTTATAAAATTTTGCCAGTTTAGTTTTTAATTCTTCCAATAAATTTTTGGCAACTTTCTTGATATTCTTGATTTCCTGAGGGGTTAAGTCCGGTTTTGTCAGGAGATCGTAAATGGCCAGTGTTTCTTCATTCAGGTCTTCACGGATGGCCCTATTCTCCTCTTTGTCTAATTTCTGCACAAATTTAATTAATTCTGCAAAGATGGCTTCAATGTTTTGTCTGTTTTTTTCTTTATTATATTCAGCGACAATCATTTCATAATGCTCTTGAAAATTGGTGCGAAGGGGATTTCTTTGCATAAGCCGTTCTAACTTATTTTCTATGACCACCTTTAAACTCTGCACCACTGTATTCTTTTTTTCTGATTTGGCAAATTCTGCCCGTAAACGCTTAAAATCAATTTTACTGATATCATATGGTTTGCCTGGTGCCTGAACTCTTCCGGGGTCAATGGCAATTGCTTCATCTACCACTTCATGTAATTGTTTGATAATATCACTGATATCAGCAACATCTCTATCCCTTTGCAGGCTTTTATAAATAATATTGATGGCACTATAATGGCCTTTAAAATTATCAATGCCGGGAATAGTCAGGCAAGCCTTAAATTTCATAAAAACTTCTCTGCACATTACTTCAAATTTTTTCCGGGTTTCATCATTTTCATTCACTGCTTCTTTGGCATTTATAATTGCCTTGTTCCTCTCAAAACCAGTTGTATTGATGATATATTCAAGCGATGTTTTCTTTTCATCTAAAAATTCACATACTAAATCAATGGCTTGCTTTAAATCTGCCAGTAGTTCTTCCTTGGTTCTAGTAGGATCTACTTCACCAGGTCCCAACCCGCCACCAGGCCGGCCATCATCCTGCTGTCCGGAAAATGTGGCCAAAGCCTTTCTTAGATTTTTCAAGATACCACAGTAATCGATAATCAAACCATTGTTCTTATTTTTATGCACTCTATTAGCCCGGGCAATTGCCTGCATCAGGGTATGAGCTTTTAGAGGTTTATCTAAATAAAGATTTGCTAAACTGGGAACATCAAAACCGGTAAGCCACATGGCACATACAATAGCAATACGGAAAGGATGTTCTTCCTTCTTAAAAGCAGAATCCACACCAATCCTTTTTCCGTCAGCTAATTCGAACCCATTTTTTATTAATCTTCGATGGGGCTTGATATCAAAACCCCATTTCCGGAACTTTTCTACCTCTCCCTGTTCTTCACTTACAATCACTGCCATCCTGGTCTCTTTCATCCAGATTAATTGATTACAGAAATTGTCCTTCTCTTCACCGGAAGCCATTTTCCAGGCTTCTTCAACCTCTTCCTCTTTCTGTGTCCAGTATTGTTTTATTAATTCATACATTCTCACACAGGTCAATTTATCAATACAGATAAACATGGCTTTGCCTGTTTCCCAGGAAGTACTGTAATGCTCAACAAAATCCCTGGCAATCTGATTAAGTCTTTTCTTAGCAGTAATAATATGGTAATCCCGCTTGAGTTCTTTTTCCAGGCGTTCTCTCATATTGATATCTTCCAGGTCAGCCGCTTCTAATTTCTCGGCAAGGCGTTCATTAATATCATTGGTGGCCACACCCAGGGTTTCTCCTCTAGAATCATAATATAAAGGTACGGTAGATTTATCTTCTACTGCCCTTTGGAAATCATAGGTAGAAATATAGTCACCAAACACTTGTGCGGTAATTTCATCATCTTTTAATAATGGTGTGCCGGTAAATCCGATGAAGTCAGCATTGGGAAGAGCGCTGCGCATATTCAGGGCTAAAGTACCATATTGAGTACGATGCGCTTCATCGGAAATCACAATAATATCATCACGCTTGGTATAACCCTGGCTGCGGTCTACTTCCTGATTAAATTTTTGAATGGTAGTAAATACATAGGCCTTTTGCTGGCTCATTAATTCAGCCAGGTGGGTACCACTGGTAGGCCGGCAGGGATTCTTATCATTATCCACTACACCGCAACCGGCGTAAGTCTTATAAATCTGGGTATCTAAATCTTCCCGGTCGGTGCAGATTAAAAAGGTATAGTTTCCTCCTATTTTGCGATGCACCTTGGTAGTAAAAAAGACCATAGAATAGCTTTTGCCTGCTCCCTGGGTATGCCAGAACACTCCCAGCTTTCCTTTCGTTCTTGCTGGATCATGTAAGGATTGAATAACCTGGTTTACCCCGAGATACTGATGGTTTTTACAGAGTACTTTTATATTTTTGCCAGTGCTGCTATCATATAAAATAAAATTCTCAAATATATCCATAAAATTTTTCTTACTGCAGATACCTTTCAGCAGGGTTTCCATATCTACCACACCCGGATCAGCTTCTGATAAGCGCTTCCATTCATGAAAATGTTCATAACCGGCAGTGATAGTTCCGATTTTTGCCTTTTCACCATTGGCCAGCATAATCATGGCATTGTGGTGAAAAAAATGCGGGATTGTATCTTTGTAATCAGAAAGATTACCATTATAAGCCTGTTTAAGGTCTTTATAGATATTCTTGCATTCAATAAATAAAAGCGGAATTCCGTTTACAAACCCGGCAATGTCAATGCGTCTCCGGTAAAGGTCTCCCTGCACCCATAATTCACGCACTGCCAGAAAATGATTATTAAGAGCTATGCTTTCCGGATTAAAATCAAAGATGCGCAGTCTTTCTTTCTTGATTTCACCATCCTTGCCATGAAAGGAAACCAGCACCCCGTCTTTGAATTGCTTGTATTTATCAGCATTATTGGCCAGCAAAGACTGGCTGTGAGAATAATCTACCACCTGACGCACAGCTTCTTCATAGGCAATCTCCGGAAAGCCCGGATTAAGTCTTTCCAGCGCCTGCCGTAAATAGCGGGTAAGTACAACTTCTCTGTCCGATTGTCTGCCTAATAATCCAGCAGGTCCAAATGTTTCCTGATTATAGGCATATACGGCTTTCCAGCCTAGCTGATCCTGCAAATAATCAACCGTTGTCTGCTGTACCAAACTATCCTCATTATAATAAGTCAATTCATTCTTCCTTCTTTTTAGAATCTATTATCCTTTTTATCTCTCGATCAAAATCAGATTCAAATAATCTATCTTGTATTACTCTATATTTTTCCCATTCGCTTTCAGCAAATGACTTGGCAACTTCTGCCGAAACTTTTCCTGGATTTGTTAGGACTTCTCTTTCGTTAAATTCAAGAAAAACATCTAATTTTTTAGACCAATCCTCCATTGTCATAGGAATTTTGCGCTTTGCCTGATCTTCAGCATAATC
>CAZPII010000192.1:0-3768 GCA_964586485.1 uncultured Atribacterota bacterium
AGCAAAAATATAATCGATGTTTAATCCAGTAATAGCTGTTGTTAAACCTTTAACCCATGGTTGAACTGCTATGGCACCTTTAAAATGTATAAGTGGTATACAGGGAGCAATATCCGAGAAAAGTGCTTCAGCTTCATTTAGGATTTCCGCCCGCTTAACTAGATCTGTTTCTTTGTTAGCCTTATCCAGCAATTCATCAAATACAGCATTTTCAAAGGTTACACCCATATCCATCGATCCAGTTGTCCAGTATCCCATATATGTGTGTGGATCATCATAATCTGGTCCCCAGCCGGCTCGAGCTATATCATATTCTAGGGCTGGTTTGTATAATCTATTATAGTATTCTACACCAGTTGTATGGACAACATTTATTTTAAGTCCAACAACATCTGTTAATACGCTTAATATATAAGCTGTAACATCTTTTGGGTCTTCCGGATCCACTGATGTTAGAAAATCGAATTCAGGGAGCTGGTCAACAGAAGTGTACCCCATATCCTCTAGAACTCTATCCATATACTCCTTCGACTTGGCAAGATCGGCGGTTTCCGGGTGATATTTGCCGTAATTTGTGCTCACTTCGCCCCAAGTCTTTCCAGGGTAAATTGAATGTACCGGTGGAGTCTGTACTGTCGCTGGAATTCCATTTCCCTGTAGAACATTATCGATATATCCTTTACGATCAATTGCATAAGATATCGCTTTCATAAAGTTAGGATTACTTAAAATTTTCGCTTTTACCGGGTCATTCTGACCATGTCTGTTTAAATGAAGATCTCTAATACCTCCCCTTACATATCTGGTCAACATACCTTCGGCTTCATAGTCAGCCATTTCAGCTTCACTACGTGGTTCATAATAGTCAATCTCACCAACATCAAACATATTTCGCTGGGTCTCCTCATCAGGAAGAATATAAAGAATGACTTTGTCAATATTTATTTGATCTGCATTCCAATAGTCAGGGTTCTTTACCATCACCACTTGATCTTCATGTTTCCATTCTGTAAGTATGAATGGACCATTGCTGGCAAGAGATTCTGCTGTAGCTCCATACTCGTCACCAAATTTCTCTACCAGGTCTTCCCGTCCAGGGGAACCTAGGTGCAAAGCAATCAAACCCATGAAATAGGGAACCGGATTTTTAAGTGTAATAACAACCGTTTTGTCATCTGGTGCTTTCACACCCAAATCTTCCGGAGCCACTTCTCCTGCACGTAGTTCAGCTCCATTTTTAATATCATCAAATATAGAACTTGCTGGACATACTTCAAACATACGAACAAAAGCATGAACAAAATCTCCAGCTGTAACAGTTTTGCCATCTGACCATTTTGCATCACGGAGGTGAAATGTATATGTCATTCCGTCTTCTGAAATTTCCCAGGATTCTGCCATTCCCGGTAAAAGATCTCCGTCATGTGTTCGAACCAGTGACTCAAATATAGCATATTGAACCACTGCATGGTTAGTTGAAAGCAAAATACGGGGGTCCAAATTATCTAATCCAACAGTACCAGCAATTCTAAAAACCTTCTCTTCTGATTGAGCCATAGAAATCATAGTAATTGTCAATAATAAGAATATTAGTAATATAATAATACTTATTCTTGACAAACCTTTCTTTGATACATAATTTTTCATAGAATATATACCTCCAAAAATTATCAGAAAATTCTTAATACATGCACTAACTTATTTATATTTTAATTCTACATCACCACCTTCCAATCTATTGTTGTACATTAAATCATAAGCTTTACCTCCTATTTTGAAAATATACAAGGAATAGATACAATCCCTATTTCATTTAATTTCAATTATTTGTATCTTCTATAAAACATAATCTGGGTTTTGGAAAATACGTATTAAAAGATTTTCAATTTTCATTAGTAAAACCAATTTTGAAAATCGATTTAATTAATTTATTTTCTTTATAGTAGAATTCCTGATAATTAGTTCTGTTGGTAGAGTTATTATTTTAGGTTTATGGTCTTGATGTTCTTTTTTTTGTTCTATTTTTCTTATCAATAATTCGGTTGCTATTGAGCCAAGTTGATATACGGGTTGTCTTATCACTGTGATAGGGGTATCCAATATTTCCGCCCAATCGGAATCATCAAAACTTATGAAGGCTAAATCTGTAGGTAAAATAATGCCTAATTTTTTAGTGGCAATAATGGATCCTATGGCCATGTCAATATTTGTGGCAAAAATTGCTTCCGGCTTATTTTGCTGTTCTAACAATTCCTGAGTAAGTTTCCTGCCACTTTCTTTTTTAAAATCACCAATTTTAATCAAATCATCCTCTCTTTTGATACCGGCATCTTGGAGAGCACGTAAGTAGCCGTTTAATCTTGCCGCTCCAGTAGTACGATCCAGGTAACCGTTGATAATGCCTATTTTTTTATAACCTTGATTGGTAAGATGATTTACTGCCCTATAAGCTCCATTCTCACTGTCAACCAGAACTGCATCACAATTTAATCCGTCTATTAGCCTGTCAATTAACACAACCTTTGTTCCCAGTCCTATTAGATGTTTAACATATTCTGAATTCTTGCCGGTGGGAGTTAATATAATTCCATCTACCCTATTGGATTTTAAGATTTTCAGATAATTAAGTTCTTTCTCAGGGTTTTCGTCTCCATTACACAATATCGCATTGTATCCATATTTATTCGCGGTATCTTCAACTGATTTTGCTATTTCAGAATAAAACTGGGAGAGTATATTTCCAACGATAATTCCAATTGAATTGGTTTTTTTTTGTCTCAGGCTTCTAGCGACTGCGTCAACTTCGTAATTCAATTCCGAAATAGTTTTAAGAACTTTTTTTCTAGTCTTTTCCCTGACTCCTGGATAATTTCTCAGAACCCTTGAAACAGTTGCGGTAGAAAAACCTGATTGTTCAGCAACATTTTTTATATTTTTTTTCACATTGTTCTCCTAATAAAAATATAAAATTTAAAAAAATTAATTTATGTAATCGTTTACAAATGTTATCGTTTACATTATATTTTAATCTTTTACTATTGTCAAGTATTCGAATTGCCTCATTGTTAATAATTTGTGATAATGTCACCTTATTAATTATCTTGATAAAATGTCACTATGAATAAAGAGGACCATTATCCGATGTCTCAAAAACAACTAGGTCGAACCTCCCCCGCTTTACTGGACAACTAGATAAGACTATAATTTAAATAATTGGAGGTTCAAGTAATATGGAGAATAAGAAAAGACAGTATACGCAGGAATTTAAAAAAGAGGCGGTGGAGTACTCTCTATCATCAGAGAAATCAGTAGAGGAAATAGCCCGGGATCTGGGTATCTCCCCACACAATCTGACCCGTTGGCGCAAAGAATACCGTAAACGTGGAGAATTGGCTTTCCCCGGTCATGGAAAAGAGAATCTCACTCCCCAGGAGGAGAAGCTTAGAAAATTACAGAAAGAACTTACCGATACCCAAATCGAGCGTGACATCCTAAAAAAAGCGTTGGCAATCTTCACGAAAAAACGGTAGATTACTATCTGTTTATCCGGGGACACACCAAAGAATTTAGTGTGACGAAGATGTGCCAGGTACTTTCAGTTTCCCGGTCCGGATACTATCATTGGCTAAAAGAACCTATGAGCCAGAGGAAAATAAAGGATATGCAGTTAAAACAGAAAATAAAACAAATATACCAGAAAAGTCATAAGCGGTATGGCAGTCCCCGTATCCACCAACAATTATTACGGGAAGGCTATGCTATTGGCAA
>CAZPII010000193.1:0-3755 GCA_964586485.1 uncultured Atribacterota bacterium
TGTTTATTCTATTCTTCTGGTCAATAGAAACAGAGGGAGAAGAATCAATAAACAACGAGGGCCCAATTATATTGGCTGCCAATCATGTTAGTTATATTGATCCTATTGCTTTGGGGGTTGCAATTAAAAGGCCTATTCGCTTTATTGGGAAACAAGAGGTTTTTGAAAATCCTTTCCTGGGGTTTTTTGCCAGGGCACTGGGCGCTATACCAGTAGATAGAAAAAAGGTAAATTTCACATCTATAAAAAAAAGTATTTCACTTTTAAAAAATAATAATATTATTGGCATCTTTCCGGAAGGTACCCGATCTCTTGATGGAAAGCTTCAAGAATTGAACTCCGGCATGATTAAAATTGCTTTAAAGACCGGTTCTCCAATTGTCCCGGTAGGAATAAACGGGACCTTTGATATTTATCCCCCAAAGGCCAAAATGCCAAAGTTTTTCAAAAGAAAAACAATATACGTTCATTTTGGCAGACCAATATATCTTGATTATAACAAAGGAAAAGATATACAATATCAAAAAGAGTCTTTGATAAACATCCAGAAAAAGATAAAAGAATTAACTAATAATTAATAATAAGGAAAAAACAATACAAATACAAACATATATGCAAAATAGCAAAACAAAGAGGTTGAAGATTATGTTGCTCTCTAATAGAAAAAAATATTTAATATATTTTTCAGTTTTACTGTTAGTTTTGATAGCCAGCTGTCACAATACTCTGGCTGTAGACAATAGCGAATATCTTATTGACATGACTTTTGGCGGATACGGAAATGGAAGAGGTCAATTTAATTATCCCGTTTGTGTTACATTAGACGATAATAATAATATTTATGTGACTGATTGGGAAAACGATAGAATACAAATTTTTAACAATGATGGAGAATTAATTAAAATAATTCCAGATGATGAAAGTAATTTTCAAATAGATGGGCCAGTTGGTATTGCCCTTGATAGTGATGGAAATATTATTATTGTTGAACAACATAATCATCGATTACATAAGATATCTGCTGACGGTAAATCAATTCAGGTAATTGGCGAAGAGGGAAGCAATCCCGGAGAATTTGATAATCCCAGAGGTATTGCCCTTGATGATGACAATAATATTTATGTTGTTGATACAGGCAATAATAGAGTGCAAGTTTTATCTAAAGAATTTGATGTATTGTATACTTTTGGTAGAGAAGGAATGGGGGATGGAGAGTTTTATTATCCAAGAGGAGTAGCCGTTGATGAAAACGGCAACATTTATATAGCAGATACTTTTCATCACCAGGTACAAATATTTAACGAAAAAGGTCAATTTCTAAGACGTATAGGTAATTCAGGGAATGGTCCCGGTGAATTTAATGGGACTCGCTATGTTGCTATTGATAAAAATAATAATATTTATGTTACGGATTATAGAAATGGTAAAGTAGTTCAATTTGATAGCGAGTATAATTTTATTAATGAATTTGGTAATAATGAACAAGAAGAGGTAAATTTAACTTATCCGGAAGGAATTGTTGCCGATCAAAGAGGATATATATATGTAGCTGATGCAGGCAATAACCGTATAGTAAGGTACTCTACTTCTAAAATAATTATTAATAAAAAATTGGGAATAGACTATATTGAAAAAGAACAATGGGATGAAGCAATACAATCTTTTGAAAAAGTATTAGATGAGGATCCGGATGATTTTCAAACAAGAAAAGCTATTGCTTTTGCCTATTTTGAAAGTGGCCAAATTAATAAAGCTATTGATGAATATAGTATTATTTTGCAAGAATTCCCTCAAGATCAAAATATTGAATCAAAGATTATTGATGCACATTATGCTCTGGCAACTGAGTACACCAGGAGTGGTCATTATAAGGAAGCCTTATCTCATTATAAAAAAGTTATGGATATTCAACCAGATTATCCCGAAATTAAAAAAAATTATTATTTGAATTATATAAAATATATATATTATTCAGTCCTGTTCAGGGTATTTATTATCGTTCTTTTAATTGCAATTATTGTGGTATTTGTTATACCAAGGATATTCCGTAAAAAGAAAAAAGGTGGCAAGCATTATCGAGGTAGAAACCGTTTTTAACACATTGCAAAAAACAGGGAGGGTTTTTAAATGGTACAAAAAAGAAAAGCTGTTGTAGCCGGCTCTTTTTATGATGCGAACAAAGAATCTCTATCTCGCCAAATAAAAGATTGTTTTTTACATGAAATAGGACCAGGAAAATTGCCCGAAAATGAGGGTATAGATGAAAGAAAAACAAAAGGAGTAGTTTCTCCTCACGCAGGTTTTATGTTTTCAGGTCCAATTGCAGCCTATAATTATTTACGACTTTCTAAAGAAGAAACTCCGCAAACCATAATTATTCTTGGGCCTAATCATCGTGGTTTAGGCGCAGATATTGCAATAATGTCCTCCGGACAGTGGGAAACTCCTCTTGGTATTGTTGAAATAGATCAATCAGTCGCAAATGGCATAATGAAACATGATGAAAAAAATCTCATTGTTGATGATCAACAAGCCCATACCTTTGAGCATTCTATTGAAGTACAATTACCCTTTTTACAATATATCTATCCTTCTAATCAATTTAAAATAGTACCTATCTGCATTACTAACCAACAAATTGATGTAATGCAATACCTATCAGAGGTTATATATAATTCTACAAGAAATAATCCGCCTCTTTTAATTGCCAGCTCTGATTTTACACACTACGAAGAACAGGAAAGTGCAAAAAGCAAAGATATTGAAGCAATTGATACTATTACCAGCATGGATAGCAAACTATTTTATAATACTATTAGACGAAATGGTGCATCTATCTGTGGACCGGGAGCAATTGCTGTAGTAATTGAAGTTTGTGAAAAACTAGGTATCACCAAAGGACAACTATTAAAATATGCTACCTCAGGTGATATTTCAGGTATGTATGATCAGGTTGTGGGATATGCTTCAATTATTTTTCAATAATATTTCAATATAATATTATAATAATATTATATTGATAAAGTAAAGTGGAGAAACAATTATTATGAATACTAATAATAACACTATCAATAAATACCAATTCGGTAAAATTATTGTTAATGACATAACTTACCGAGAAGATATAATTATATTTCCTGATTATGTTCAAGATAAATGGTGGAGAGAAAAAGGACATAACCTGCAAATATCAGATTTGGATAGTGTCATTAATTATAAACCTGAGGTTTTATTTATCGGTACCGGTATGTATGGCTTGATGCAAGTAGACGATCTAGTGATTAAAAAACTAAAAGATTCCGGTATAAACAAAATATTTGTGGACAAAACCAGAAAAGTATGTGAAGAATACAATTTAGAAAAAGCAAATCAAAAAATAGCTGCCTTACATTTAACATGCTGAATTCTAAAAGTAATTTAATATTTAATTTAGAAGAGATATTGAAAATAAATTGAAAAATAATTGATAAATACTATTTTCAATAATTAAAAACAAAAATGATAAGCAGAAAAGAGATAAGGGAAAATTCAAAGATAAATAAAAAATACGCTCTTGATTGGAGGTTTGTTAAAAATTGCGTTTACTTTACATAAGATATATTATCGGACCTTTTTATTGTCTAACTAAAATATCCATATTCATTTAAACCCTCAAATTTTCCGATCTTCTAAGATAAACTAGAAGACAATTAAACTGTTAAGACTGTATTTTATATAATCTTCTAATATATTTAATGCTAATAGCTTTTTATTAT
>CAZPII010000194.1:0-3738 GCA_964586485.1 uncultured Atribacterota bacterium
TCGAAAATTAAGACATCCCAGTCGCAGTAAAAAATTGCGGGACTATCTGGAATAGGTATATTATAGAGAATAAAGATACGAGCTGCAAAGAAAACAAAATATTTACTAACTCACTTTAGTTTTGGTTAAGTTTGATAGAGTGAAGAGTTGTTGATGCTATTTCCAAGTTTTGTATTAAAAAAGGTGATATGGATATTTGCTTAGTGAACTTAAACTAAGGAAACCGTTTCATTTAAGTAAATTATTGGGGGTCAAGTTGTTGCTCAACTTAATTATCCAGGAGTATTTGTTGATAGTTTAGAATTTTCACATAAATTTGTCTTTAAGGGAAAAATAAAGAAAACTATTCGAAATAACCAGACTGCGGTGGATATGAATATGGAATCCACTCATGGATTTTGGAGAAATAAAATTATGTCTATAACAAAATTAGAACAAAATTTTAATATTCAAGAAACATCTACGGGATATCCATATGTAAATGTTTATGAACTGATATCAACCCCAGCGGATGAGGAGTGGGAATTTGATTTATCTCAGGATTTTTTTACTTTTTTCGTAAATCAAAAATTGCCTTTGCCTCGTCGCCTCACAGATCCTAAATATGGAAAAGAAGAATTAGATAGTGATTTAGAAACTTTATCTGCTGGTGCCCCTGCGATTGAAGATGTTTGGAAAATAACAGAAAGGTTCCCCTTTGATTTGTCACGACTACTGTCCGATGATCGTGATAACAACAAGTAAATGGTTAAGTATTTTATTGAATCAAGTGCCCTGATTAAGAGGTACAAATTTGAAAATGGGTCAAAAAGTTGTAAATAACCTTTTTGATAGCCATAATGAATTATTTTGCCTTAACCTTGTGTTGATGAAGTTCGCAATGATAAGGACTTGACAAAGCGTTTCTGATACTATACACTTTCTGTAAAGTATGAGAAATGATGATAAGAGAAGTAAAACAATAATACATTTAGCAGAAAAACTGCCGGTTTTCACTTTTGATGATTTTTTAAGTGTAGAAGAAAGAAAATCTTATCTTTGGATGGTTCTACACCGCTATCAGAAAAGTGGTAAGTTGCTCCGTTTAAAAAAGGGGATTTATACAACCACTGCTTATGTTGAAAAAATGAGGAACCGGGGCAAGATAGAAACATTTACGGATTTTCTAGCCAACTTTTTATATTCTCCTTCCTATTTAAGCTTGGATACAATTCTTTACCGCCACAATATCTTAACCGAAATCCCAGTTAACCTAACTTCTGTTTCTCAGAATAAAACGGCAATTTTTACCAATAAGCTTGGCAATTTTATATACCATACAATTAAGCCTTCCCTTTTTTGTGGCTTTGAATTATCTGAAGAAAGTGGTTTTTCTATTATGAGAGCTACCAAGGCTAAGGCTCTATTTGATTTTTTGTATTTGCGAAAAAACATTTTGCATAATAAGGAAACGGTGAAAGCATTAAGACTGAACGTTGAAAACTTAAATCGTGCTGATATTAAAGAATTAAAAAGATATGTTATTTTAGAGAATTCTAAAAAATTAAAAACAATATCAAATTATCTTTTGGATTAGGCTATGGAATTAATAAAAATATATTTAGCTAAACTAATTAAGGATTCTACTTCTGATGACAAAGTTTTCATCCGGAATTTATTGAAGAATTATTTGCAGGTTCTTGTTTTGGATTTTATTTATTCTGGCAGGAAATACAGTCAGCTTGTTTTTTATGGAGGCTCTAGTCTGGCTCACTGTTATAATATGCCGCGTCTTTCAGAAGATTTGGATTTTGTGGATTTGAAGAAAGAAATCGAAATTTCCAAATTAGCTGAAGATTTAGAAATGTATTTTAAGAAAAACACAGATCTTGCAGTAAAGGTAGTGACTCAGAAATTTCGAATCTATTTAAAATTTCCTTTGCTACGTGAATTGGGATTAGCCGGGAAGAGTGAATCAGATCTGCTTTTTTTAAAAATAGAAATTTTCAATGAATTTGACTTTTGTTCAGATTACAGAATAGAAACCATCCCTTTATTTAAGTTCAATAGAACAGTATTGGTTAAGACCTTTGATTTACCGACTTTAATGGCTACCAAGATACGAGCTGTTTTAATGAGAAGGTGGGAAAAGACCGATAAGTCAGGAAAAACCTTAGCAACAGTTAAAGGAAGGGATTATTATGACTTGCTCTGGTATTTGGAAAAAGGCATCATGCCGAATTATAAATGTATTGAAGAAGTTAATAACAAGGAGCAGCTCAAAGAAAAATTATTTACAGCAATTACAAAAGTTGATACCAGAAGTATACAAATTGATCTTGAGTCACTTATTGAAGATCCCGAATTGGTAAGAAATTTGAGCAAGAATATTAAAGAAATATTAAAAAGAATGATAGAGGCTCTTTAATTTTGAGAATTTTAAATATGACAAAAAAGGATATAAAGAAAAAGAGTTAGGAACTTGCCCTGTTCACAAAGTAGAATTTATAGCAGATGAAAACCAATTGGCATTGATTAAAAAAGAAAAAAATGGAAGAAAAAGAGATTTTATGGTAAAGTATTATGCGATAAAAAAACTGAGTAACCCGTAAACACTACATGGATACCAAAAAATTAGCAGAGAATAATACAAATGATGTAATGGCTGGAAAGCCAAATAAAATAAGGACTTAAGAGTAACGGGCCGGTGTAGCTCAATTGGCAGAGCAACGGAATCGTAATCCGTAGGTTGTCTGTTCAACTCAGATCACCGGCTCCATTAATTATCAATAGGAAAAAAACTTAATGAGCTCCTCTTATCCCAAGCCAATGATCTCACCCAAAAAAATAATTGAATATATGAATTATTACCATATTCAACCCAAGAAAAAATTGGGTCAAAATTTCCTGGTTGATCAAAATATTACCACAATCATTGTGAAAGCTTTACAATTAGATAAAGAGGATACAGTATTTGAAGTCGGTACTGGTCTGGGTTCATTAACATTTGCATTAATACCAAATACTAAACATGTTTTTTCAGTTGAAAAAGATATTCGTTTTAAACCAATACTTGATGACGTATTTTGCCCTTATCAAAAATATGTCACTATCCTATATCAAGATATACTAACCTTTGATTTAGCCGGTTTTTTGGAACAAAAAAAACAGGAAGGATATCAAATTGAAAAAATAACCGGGAATCTACCTTATTCTATCTCACTTCCTTTATTGAGGAAAATAATGGAAATGCACAATAATTTGAAGATAGCGGTGGTGATGGTTCAAAAAGAGGTAGCCGAACGTATGATGGCCCAACCGGGTAATAAAAATTATGGCCTGCTTTCCGTTATGGCCAAATATTATTCCCGGATAGAAAAGATTCACCTGGTAAAACCCGATGTATTTTATCCCAAACCTGAAGTTGATTCGATGATTATTAGAATTAACTTTTTGGATAAACCGCTTGTTTTAGTAGAAGATGAATTTCTCTTTTTTGAATTAGTCAGGGCAGTCTTTCAACAAAGAAGAAAGAATATCAGTAATTCCTTAAGAATATATTTTAAAGAAAGGCTTGATAAAGAAAAACTGGAAATAATACTTAGAAAAATGGGTTTAATGCCAAATAAAAGAGGAGAAGACTTCAGTGTACAGGAATTTGCCCAACTAACTGCAGAAATTAAAAAAATAATAAAATAGTATCTAATTCGAAACTTTTGACAAGCAAGCGTTTTACATGATAAAATTTGACAAACTTAG
>CAZPII010000195.1:0-3735 GCA_964586485.1 uncultured Atribacterota bacterium
TGCGGGTTTAATTCCACATAGTTATACTCACCCTGCCAGATATACTTTCCGCCACCCAATAAGTCTTCTGCTAAAAAAGACTTTTCAGGTAAAATATTCAGCTCATATAAGGGCACTTTTGCCCATCCGGATTGCGTATAATTCGGGTCCAGGTTGATAACCACCAGTATGGCGTCAGTTTGTTCTTCATTAAATTTAGCAAAATAGAGTAACTGGTTATTTTCAACAGGCAAAAATCTAATATTGTTTGTTTTATGAAATTCAGGATTTACTTCCCTGATTTTGTTAATAGTTGCAAAGAGTTCTCGGGTACTTTCTTTTACCTCTTCCGGCAACCAATTTTTTAACTCATATTTTTCCGAATTATGATATTCTTCTTTCCCTGGTACGGCCTTATTTATAAAGCGCTCATAGGGCGGGCCGTAAATTCCATAATTGGATGATAAGGTTGCCGCGAGTATAAGTCGAATTATAAAAGCAGGTTGGCTATCAGCCTGCAGATATTCAGACAAAATATCCGGCGTATTTGGCCAGAAGTTGGGCCGGAAAAATTCTTTAACCTGTGTTTGAGACAATTCTGTCATATATTCTGTTAATTCATGCTTGGTATTTCTCCAGGTAAAGTAGGTATAAGACTGGGTAAATCCCAGTTTAGCCAGTCGGTACATTACTTTTGGTCTGGTAAAGGCTTCAGCTAAAAAAATAACTTCAGGATATTGTTTTTTAATCAGGGAAATTAACCATTCCCAGAAAATAAAGGGTTTGGTGTGTGGATTGTCCACCCGAAAAATTTTTACCCCCTGTTTGATCCAGAATAAAATAATATTTTTTAATTCTTCCCACAGGCTTTGCCAATGTTCGGTTTCAAAATTAAAGGGAACAATATCTTCGTATTTTTTGGGAGGGTTTTCGGCATATTGAATAGTCCCGTCTACCCGCCAGCGAAACCATTCAGGATGTTCCTTGATATAAGGATGATCCGGCGAACACTGGAAAGCCAGGTCCAGGGCTACTTCCATACCATATTTCCCGGCTTTTTTGATTGCTTGCTGAAAATCAGAAAGATTACCCAGTTGGGAGTGTATACTCATATGTCCGCCGTTTTGGTTACCGATAGCCCATGGGCTACCCGGGTCACCTGTATTTGAGGTAACGGAATTATTTTTCCCCTTACGGTGTGTTTCTCCGATAGGATGAATTGGTGGAAAATAAAGAATATTAAATCCCATTTGAGCAATTTCCGGTATTTTTTCCAGGCAATCACGGAAAGTGCCATGATGGTCCGGTTCAGTAGAGCAGGAACGGGGAAAGATTTCATACCAGCAGCTAAAACCTGCCCTTTTTCGGTCAACAGTAACTCTTAATACCTTGGGATAGCAGGTAACATGATTCTGTGCCGGATATTTTTGTAGGAAATCATCATCCAGATCTTTTTCCAGTGCCTTTATCAACAATTCTTGCTTTTCTTCTTTTTGAATAAGGGTAATAAGTTGCTGTATTGCTGCTTTTTTAGCCGGCTCTTTAATCTTGAGAGAAGACTCAATTAAAAAGGAAGTTCCACTTTTAATATCTATGGTAATGTTATTACCGCTTTTGGTTTTTTTGCGAATATCTTTCCACCAGGTGGAGAGATGATCTACCATTGCTTCCAAAGTATATTCATAAATACCAGTTTCATTAACCGCAAACTCCCCCTCCCAGAGGTCGTTTACCAAGAATTTCAGGTTGGATTTTTGCCATTTCTGCTCACCTTGTTTTCGAAAAAGAAGCTTTGCCAGAACCTGGTCATGACCGTCAGTAAAGATATCAGCAGTAACCCGAACAGTTTCTCCGACAATTCTTTTAATGGCAAATTTTCCGTTATTAATTTCCGGTTGTACATTTTCAATGACAACCCGTTGTTTTCCATTTATTGTTTTTAATTGATTGATGGTAATAATCCTTCCTTTTTTGTAACATCAAGATAATTTTTATGATTCCAGAAACCTACTAATTGACTTTAACATTCCCCGGGGAGAACGAGTCATGGTCATTCTTCTGGCTAATTCTTTGTATCCAAAGACATCCCGTACCCAATTGGCAAAATCATTATTTTTCTTATTGACATGATTGTTAAATATCTCCTGATCCATATTAACCAGTTGATCGATTAATTCGGCCAAACTTTTCAGTGGTGTACCGTTACTCAAGTAAAAATAATTTTCAGTAGATGCAGCCTCCTGGTAAATGTCAACTTTGTTATTCTTTGTACTCATTTTTAAATCTCCTTAATCTATAATTAATAAATATAATCACTTTTACCATAACTTTGGTTCTTTTTTACTTATTATTCTCCGGTTCCTGAGGTATAATGAACCACGCAATAATGTAGGTCAATATTCCCGGCGGCGTTAAACAGACAAATGCCACAAATACCCTGACCAAGTTTGGGTCAATATCAAAATAATGACCAATTCCGCCACATATACCGGCAATGATTTTATCTACCCTGATGACTTCAAAGAAAACCTGAGCACATACCTGGAATATACCGGACAGGTTGACGCAGAGGGCAGAAAATTTTCCACCAACACCGATACGGAAGGACGTTTCCACAGCAACTGGCTGAATATGATGTATCCCAGGCTGTTTCTGGCTAAAAATTTACTGAGAGATGACGGGGTTATCTTTATCAGTATTGATGATAATGAGGTATGTAATTTACGAAAGATTTGTGATGAGATATTTGGTGAAGAGAATTTTGTTGCTAATATTACTTGGTCTAGGAAGAGAGGCAAGGATAATTCAGCAAAATATTTTAGTAGAAATCATGAATATTTAATTTGTTATTCAAAAAATATATTAAAATTAGAATTATATAGGTTAAAAATGAGTAATTCCACAAGGAAGGCATATAGCAATAAAGATAATGATAATCGTGGAGATTACAGACTTCAAGGACTCTGGTCTAGAGGTAGCCAGGGTGGCTCTAAATTTTCGTTTATATCAAAAAATGGGAAAATTTTTTCAGAAAGAATGTGGCTTGTCGGGAAAGATACTATGGAAAAACTAGATAAAAATGACAGATTAGTATTTATTGGAGATAAAGTGTATAGAAAATTATTTCTTTCTGAATACAAAGGAGATATACCAGAAACTATTTGGTTAGATGCATCTAATGCAGCAAACGCTGCTGATGAAATAAAAAGTATTTTTGGTTTTCAAGTTATTGAAACTGTCAAGCCCATTCCTTATATTATAAAAATGTTAAGGATTAGTGCATCTAAGGATGATATTATCCTCGATTTCTTTGCCGGTTCGGGAACCACTGCCCATGCGGTGTTAGACCTGAATAAAGAGGAAGGTGGAAACCGGAAATTTATCATGGTGCAACTGCCGGAAAAGTGTGATGAAAAATCCGAAGCCTATAAGGCAGGATTTAAGACCATTGCGGATATTGGTAAAGAAAGAATCCGAAGGGTTATAGATAAAATTAAACAGGAAAACAGCCAGAGTTTATTTAATAATCAGCTGGATTTAGGATTCAAGGCCTTCAAATTGGACAGCTCAAACTTTAAAATCTGGAATACTGAAGGTATTTCCCTGGAACAAGGAGCCCTGGAGAAACAGCTGGAACTACATTTAACCACATTAATCCGGATTCCGGTCAGGAGGATATCCTCTTTGAAATTCTGCTTAAAGCCGGCTATCAGTTATCCAGCGAGATAAAAAAGATAGAATTGGCAGGCAAGCATG
>CAZPII010000196.1:0-3728 GCA_964586485.1 uncultured Atribacterota bacterium
ATGTTCTTTCTGCCCGACCGGCTAAAGTTAAGGAAGAAATTAAAATCACTTTACCGAGACCCAGAGAAAGGGAGATCGTTACCTCTAACCAATTTAATCGGATTAAAAGACATCTTTTGTCTAATTTATCTTAAAAAGGAGAAAAAATGGCATTATTTGATCAAGAAGCAGAAAACTATGATAAATGGTATGAGACTAAAATGGGGTTACATGTTGACAGGGTAGAAACAGACTGCGCTTTTCGTCTTTTTCAGGTTAAACCTGGTATGCGGATTTTGGATGTTGGTTGTGGAAGTGGGAATTTTAGTTTAAAAATGGCACAAAAGGGAGCAATAGTTACCGGGATTGATGTTTCTAATAAAATGCTAGCTATGGCCGTTGAAAAAGCAAATCAAGAAAAGGTGGATATTAAATTTGTTCAAATGAATAGTCTGGCCTTACAATTTCCGAATGAACATTTTGATGCGGTAATATCCATGGCTACCATAGAATTTATTCCTGAACCTCAAAAAATGATTGAAGAAATGTTTCGGGTATGTAAAAGAGGTGGACCTGTTTTAGTAGGAACGATTAATCGAGAAAGTGATTGGGGTCGATTATATCAAAATCCCGAATTTCAGAAAAACGTTCCCATCTTCAAGCATGCTTATCTTAAATCTCCTGAAGATATAAGTAAGTATAGAAAAGATGCTTTGATTAAAGTAAGAGAATGCCTTTTTATACCTCCGGATACTCCTGATTCAGAAATCAGTGAAGATAAAGAAAAAGAGTTAGCATTGCGTAAACGAGGAGGTTTTTTCTGTGTTTTGTGGCAAAAGTAACCAATAAAAAAACACACCTCTTTTGAAACCTTCTTAAAACCACCCGCTATGCGGGTGCGATATTTACTTTCTTCCCGTGTGTGATAAAATATTAGCAAGGTAAATTAAAGAAAGAAAGAAAGGAATAAATAACAATGAGAGTAACTGCTAGTGTGGTCAGTGGAATTATTCTATTAATATTGGGCTTTGTTTTATTATTATCTAACATTCTGGGTATTAAAATTAATTTTTTCCGTTTATTTCCGGGTGTTGTACTGGTGATTTTGGGTATCGTGATTTTGTTTGGCCAGTTTGGAGGACATCATGAGGTTATTTTAGATCGAAAAAAGATAGATATAAATGAATCTCTGGGAGAAAAAAATATTATTTTTGCTGAGGGGATTATTGACCTTAATGATCTGCCCAAACTGGAATCAACTGAAAAGATAAAAATTAATGTTATTTTTGGTTCAGGTAGGTTAATTCTCAATCCCGAAATTCCTTCAGTAGTACATGCCAGTTCTGTATTTGCTAACCTGGAACTGCCACAACATTCAGTCAGTTTTATTGGTTCAACCGAATATCGGTTAGGGGATATCCAGCCTAATCAGCCTTTTTTAGATATTGAAATAAATGTAATTTTTGGTCAACTAGAAGTGATCAAACCAGAACTAGAACAAGAATAACAAGAAAATATGTGTAACAACAATGAAATTATCTTCAGAACAAATAAAAGACAGGACAGAAAAGTTTGTACAGGATTTTTTCCGGAAAGAGGGTACCGGACATGATTGGTGGCATACCTATAGAGTAAAGAATTTAGCCTTAAAAATTGCCACAGAAGAGGGTGCAAATGCTTTTATTGTAGAAATGTCAGCCTTACTTCATGATATTAGTGATTACAAATTTTTTAATGGCAACGAAGAGAAAGGGCAAGAAGTTCTGGAAAAATTTTTAAATTCCTTATCTTTATCTTCCAGAATAATCCGGCAAATTCTGGATATCACCAGTCATGTTTCTTATATGAAAAGCCTTTCCAAAGAAAAATACTTACCTTCTAACCTAAAGACAGTGGAGTTTATGGCAGTTAATGATGCTGATCGGCTTGATGCCATGGGTGCCATCGGTATTGCCCGTGCGTTTACCTATGGTGGTTATTACCATCGACCAATCTATGATCCTAATATACCTCCTAATATAGGTATTTCTCGGGAGGAATACAAAACAACCAATGCCCCGTCTATTAATCATTTTTATGAGAAACTTTTAAAACTAAAGGATACTATGTATACTGCTTATGGGAAAAAATTGGCATGTGGCAGACATCGGTTTTTAGAAATATACCTGGAACATTTTTTTGCCGAATGGGAAGGAAAAAGATAAAGGAAGTTCATTTTGGTACAGGTTGATTGCTATCATACAAAAAGACTTAATATACGACCCTATCAGCCAATAGATTTCAGCAATTTTTTGCTATTATTAACTCATCCCTTAGTAAAATCTCTCTTGGGAGCCTCTTCTTTTTTATCTCGTCCATATCTTGTTAAAAAATTTCTAGAACAGATAATAGAAAAAAAGGCTGCAGGAGAACGATGGTTATTATATTCAATCTTTCATAGATATGATAATGAATTGATTGGCGGTTGTGGTTTTAAGATAGACAGGGAATACGCCAATGCCGAGATATTTTATTTTCTTTTCCCAAAGTACTGGGGAGAAGGTTTGATGTTAGAGGCCTGTCGTTCTTTGCTTAATAATTGCTTGTCCTTGATTGGGTTACAGGGTGTTTATGCTTTTGTTATGTCGGAAAACATAAGGGCACAAAGAGTTCTGGAAAAACTTGCTTTTAAATATTCAAAAGTAATTAATTTAGATCGTTATGGTCGTAGCGGGAAAGTCCAGAAATGGGCAATGGACTACAGCAAATATCGCACCCGCATAGCGGGTAGCTTTAAGAACCCCTAAAAGAGGAGTGCTTTTTCCTGGTTAAATAAAAAAATACACAAATATTTTTAATAGTCATTTAACCATGGCAGCAATTAAAGTTATTAATAAAACTATTTATGTTATGCAAACAAAAATCTATTGACAAAATATTTATTTAAAGGTATAAGTTAATTAAGCTATGGAATAAAATATTGGTCGATTATAAAATTAGTACTGGATACTATTTTATGAGAGAAATAAAGAAAGAGGTGCCGAAAATGGCCAAAGGTCGCGATAAGAAAACAAAAGAAACCAAAAAAAAGAAAAAACAATAACCATTAATTAAATAAATTGTACTTCAAACTGATTATTCACAATAATCAGTTTAGATAAATCGCAAATTCAAAACCATTTCAAAAACCCTGAAACCACCCCTCTGGTTTCAGGGTTTTTGAAATGTAATAAGAAAAAAGCACACCTCTTTTAGAGCCTTCATAAAACTACTCGTGATGCGGGTGCGATATTTACTCAATGTTTTTTAAAAATAACCTTTATAAGTGTCGGGCTTGCCAGTATTTTTCCTACAATTAAAATGATTTCATTTGCTTTTTTGATGCCATAACTCTTTAAGAAAGATTTTCCGCCAACTGTAAGAGAAGCTATGAGACTGAGAACAAATAAGTCAATCCAGCTATCAGGGACCTGCCAATTATTAGCCATTTTAATCACAATAACCATGCCAAGAGAACCGCTAATTATTCCACAAATATCCCCGACAATGTCACACATAAAATTTGAAACCCGGTTAGCATGTTTAACCAGATATAGGCCTTTTTTGGCACCAAATACTTTCTTTGATGCTTTTGCATGAAAAGGTTCTTCCTCAGCTGCAGCAGCGGCAATACCAACCATATCGCTAATAACCCCGATTGAGATAATAATAATAAGTATAATTACTGCCGGGAAAAAAGTCATTGACTCTATCCAGTAATAAGAAAGCAG